>CAZMBU010000147.1:0-3119 GCA_964564565.1 uncultured Dehalococcoidia bacterium
GCATCTTTCTTGCACCTTTTGCTTATTCTCCTGGTCCAGGTGTAATGTTTTTCGCTGTCAATACTGCAAGATCAGGCTTTAAAAAAATTCTCCCTGCGATTTTAGGTTACCATATTGGGATAGTGACATTTACTTTTTGCTATGGCATTGGATTTGATTTTATTGTCTCCAGATATGATTTTATATTAACTATTCTTAGATATCTGGGTAGCTTATATATTATATATATAGCATATAAAATTTTGAAATCAGGGTTTGATTCTGATAATAAACAGGAATCAGGCATTACTTTTTTTCATGGTATGATTTTTATTTTTCTTAATCCTAAGGCTCAAATTGTAATAACTTTAATGTATACGAAATTTAATCATGCATTAGATATGAATACGTCGCTTTATATTTTAATTCTTACATTGATTTTTTCTGTTAATAATTTTATATCAGTAGTTTTGTATAGCTTGTTTGGAAATTCATTGAGAATGTTAAGTGGTAGTAAATCAGGTAAATATAGAGATGTGTTTTTTGCTATTTCATTAATATTAGTAGCAATATGGATGTTAATAAGTAAATAAAATTATTTATTTCTTACTAAGATGGTCGCTGTAATATGAAGCCCATTTTGTAATTGATTGTATAACTGGATTTAGTGATTTCCCAATATCTGTAAGTGAATATTCAACTTTTGGAGGTATTTCAGAATATGTTTTTCTTTTAACTATATTATTATTTTCAAGTTCTTTTAATTGTTTTGAAAGCATCTGCTGAGTGATAGGTAGTAAAGATTTTTTTAATTCACCAAACCTTAATGTATTTTCCCCAAGATGATAAATAATATCTATCTTCCATTTTCCACCTATAATTCCCATAACATCATACACACTGCAATTTTCATTTGACAGTTCGTATTTTTTATTAGTCATAAGTTTGTGACTTAGTTTTTAATTATAATCTAAGTATATTAATCAATTTATTGTTTGCATGTAAATACTAGTACGCCTATTTATACTACTTGACAGTATTATTTTCATACTTATATTATATTTCATACCTTAAAAATAATAAGTATAAAAAAATTAATCAGTATAAAAAAATGAATAAGAGAATTATATGACAGATTTTATATATGTGATTGTTGCAAGCATTGCAGCTGGAATTTTATCTTTGTCTGTAGCGGTATTATTAGTACAAAAAGCATCATGGTCTCAGTATTTAATAAAATTTGGTACTCCATTTGCCGCGGGTGTTTTGCTAATTGCCTCTTTTAGAGATTTAATACCACATGGAATAGATGAAAAAGGATCTGTAGTTTTAAATGCTACTTTGATAGCAATTTTAATCTTTTTTTTAATTGAGAAAGGTTTTAAAAATTTTCATCATCATCATGAGGAGGATCTTCAAAATAAAAGAAATAATTCTCAGGGATGGCTTTTTCTTGTAGGTGATCTTTTTCATAATATAGTCGATGGTATTGCTTTAGGATCTGCATTTTTAATTAACCCAGGTACAGGTTTAATTGCGACAATAGCGATTATTGCTCATGATATTCCTCTTGAATTGGGGGAATTTGGTTTACAGTTAAAAAGTGGATTCACAAGGAGGCAAGTAATTGTAAGAAATTTACTTGCATCTTCAACAATGATTATTGGAGCAATATTTGCTTTTCAACTTGGGTCAGTAATTGATTTACCATTAGGTTATATTTATGGTGGGATTGGTGGATTTTTCATTTATATTGCTTTAAGTGATATAGTTCCGACTATTCATACTTCTGAAAAGACTAGATATGGATTACAGACAGGCTTTTTATTAATAGGTTTAATTTTTGGAACCTTCGTTTCAAGTATTGCACATCAATATATTGATGCAGGTCATGTAGAACATGCTCATGATGAAGATGATCATGACGACCATGATGAAGATTAGAAGCACTTAAACGAAAAGTACTCAGGACATAAGGATTAATTATTTAATTTAGATTTGAATTCAAGTCTTTTTTGATGAAGTATTTTTTCAGTATAACCGTTTGGTTGATATCTCCCTTTGAATACCAGATCACAGGCTGCAGAAAATGCAATTCCATTATAATTTGGTGCCATATTAATATATCCTTTTGATCCTTCATTTTGCTTATCAACTATCATTGCCATTTTTTTCATTGTTTCCATCACTTGATTTTCTGTACACAATCCATGATGTATCCAGTTGCTTATATGTTGGCTTGAAATTCTGCAGGTCGCTCTGTCTTCCATTAATCCGATATTATTGATATCAGGAACTTTTGAGCAACCCACACCTTGATCTATCCACCTAACTACATAGCCAAGAATCCCCTGAGCATTATTATCTAATTCTGTTTGAATTTCTTCCTTGCTAAGTGATTTTGCATTTTCCATAACTGGAATATTTAATATGTCATCAATGTTGATTTTATTATTTTGAGATAAAATTTTTGATTGTTGTTCTTTTACAGAAATTTGATGATAATGAAGTGCGTGTAAAGTTGCAGCAGTAGGAGAAGGTACCCAGGCACAATTTGCCCCTTCATTAGGATGAGTTGTTTTACTTTTATACATTGCTAACATTTCATCTGGTTGAGCCCACATTCCTTTTCCGATCTGCGCTTTGTTCATAAATCCAGTGTTTAAACCTGTCAAAACGTTCCAGTCTTCATAAGCTTTAAGCCATTTTTGTTCCTTCATTTTGCTTTTTGGAATAAATGCTCCGGCCTCCATACTTGTGTGAATTTCATCTCCAGTACGGTCAAGAAAGCCTGTATTTATAAAAATAACTCTGTCTTTTGCCGCATTGATGCATTGCCTTAGATTTAATGTCGTTCTTCTTTCCTCATCCATTATTCATATATTTACTGTATTAGGTTTAAGCCCTAATTCTATCTCGATTTCTCAGAAAAGATCACTGGTGAATTTAACTTCTTCTGATCCGTGCATTTTTGGTTTTACTATATAAATGCTTTTTGTTAATGAATTTCTGAATTTACTATTCCCCATTAAATCATGCATAGCTATGACAATAGTAAACATTGCATCTAAAATACCTTCGAAAACTTCATCTCCGTTTTCATCTAAAGCGTTCCCCAATGAGGCATTCTGGGCTAGATG
>CAZMBU010000148.1:0-3095 GCA_964564565.1 uncultured Dehalococcoidia bacterium
ACTTGAAAAAGCTTTGACAAGTACTGCAAGAATAATTGGAATTAATAATAGAAATTTAAATGATTTTTCTGTTGATATTAATACAACTTTGAATTTAATAAAAAATATTCCTGATCATATATTAAAAGTTAGTGAAAGCGGAATTTTTAATAGAAAAGATATTTCAATTTTAGACAATGCAGGATGTAACGCTGTTTTAATAGGAGAGGCTATCATAACCTCTGATGATCCTTATAAAAAAATTATAGAATTAACCAATGACCAAAATTAAAATTTGCGGATTAAAAAATAAAACAGATGCTATTTTTGCAGCTTCTTTAGGAGTAGATTATTTGGGAATGGTTTTTGTTGAAAATGTGAAAAGAAAAGTTACATTTGATCAGGCTAAAGATATAGTAAATTCTTTGAGTGAAATAAAAAACAAACCTAAACTTGTAGGCTTGTTTGCAGATCAAACATTAGATTATGTTAAGAATACTTTTAATAAATTTTCTTTAGATTATGTTCAATTATGCGGTGATGAGAACTTTCATTATTTAAGTGATTTAAATTTACCTTTCATTAAACAAATTAAAATTTCTGAAAATATAAAATTAATAAATGTATTTAATTGTATTGAAAAGATTCAATCCATAGGAGGATTGATCTCAATAGATAGTTATATGGAAGGCCATTATGGTGGATCTGGTAAATTAATCAATTTATCTAATGCAAAAAAAATAATACAAAAATATAATGTTTTATTAGCCGGAGGATTGAATACAGAAAATATTCAGAAAATTACTGAAGACTTAACCCCCTGGGGAGTAGATGTATCTTCTGGTGTGGAATTCAATGGGATTAAGGATAAAGATAAGATAGAGAGTTTCATTCTTTCAGTTCAAGGAGTTAAATATTAATATTCTTTCACCAGATAATACCCTTATTAATGATTTGGATAAAAATTTAAATCCTAAAATATCTGGAGATATTAGAACAGATCTTAAAACACGTATGATATACGGAACTGATGCTAGTATTTATCAAATCATACCAATTGGTGTTGCTTTTCCTAAATCAAAAGATGACTTACAGCAAATAATGTCATATGCATTTAATAAAGAAATTTCTATTACCCCTAGAGGAGGAGGAACAAGTTTGGGCGGGCAAACAGTAGGTGAGGGTTTGATAGTTGATTTTTCAATGTATATGAATAAAGTTTTAGATTTTAATCCTGAAGAAAATTGGGTTGAGGTCGAACCAGGAATTATTTTAGATGAGCTTAATAAATATATGGAGCCTGCAAATAAAATTTTCGGACCTGATCCAAGTACCAGTAATAGAGGGAATATAGGCGGTGCTATAGGAAACAATTCTTGTGGTGCTCACTCTTTATTATGGGGAAAAACAATAGATAATGTATTAGAACTTGATGCATATACTGTTGGTGGGAACCCATTAAAATTAGGTTATGAAGGAATGAGATATTTTGATGAGAATAATAATAATCTAAATTTAAACCATGAAAAAATTTCAAGTAAATTAATTGAATTTAGAAAAAATATAATTGAGGAAATTAAATTAAAATATCCTTCTATTCAAAGAAGAGTATCTGGTTATAATTTAGATGAATTGATTAATGTAGAAAATTTTAATTCAGCTAAATTTGTTGTGGGTTCAGAAGGGACATTGGTTGCATTTTCAAAAGCAAAAGTACTTGTTCATGACAAACCTAAATTTACTGGATTAGCTTTGGTTCATTTTGATGAATTGATTGCTTCAATGGAAGCAACAGTTTCAATTTTAGAACATAATCCGTCTGCTATTGAACATATTGGTAATATGATTTTGAGACAAGCTAAAAATAATCTCGAATATTCAAGAATGATGACATTTATTGATGGAGATCCTGATTCTGTCCTTGCAGTTGAAATGATTGCAGATAGCAGAACAGAGCTTGAAGATAAATTGAATAAATTAAAAATTAATTTAGATAAACAAAAATATGGCTATTCCACAAAGTTATTATTGGAAAATTCTGAACAACAAAAAGTATGGAATATAAGAAAAGCAGGTTTAGGATTGATGATGAGTGCTCCAGGGGATTACAAAGCTATTCCTTTTGTTGAGGATACAGCTGTTGACCCTAAGTATTTACCTGAATTTGTTAAAGAATTTGATCAAATTGTACAGTCATATGATACAACTGCTGGTTATTACGGGCATGCCAGTGTTGGATGTTTACATATAAGACCTTTAATTAATCTTAAAATGGAAGATGAAGTAAATAAAATGAAATTGATAGCATCAGATATAACTGATCTAGTAATAAAATACGGTGGATCTATTAGTGGTGAACATGGTGATGGATTGGTCAGAAGTATTTGGAATAAAAAAATGTATGGAGATAAAATCTATAATGCTTTCCGAGAATTAAAAGAAGTGTTTGACCCGTATAATTTGATGAATCCTGGGAAAATTATTGATTCACAAGATATTGATCAAAATTTAAAGATAGGTCCTAAATATAAAACTTTTGATATTGATACAGGCTTTAATTTCACTAAAGAACAAGGATATGCCTCTGCGATAGAGATGTGTAATGGACAAGGAGCTTGTAGAAAAGTAACTTCAGGTGTGATGTGCCCGTCTTATATGGTAACTAGAGATGAAGAGCTTTCAACTCGAGGTAGAGCAAATGCTCTTAGGGGTTTGATTTCTGGTCAATTACCTAATTCTAGCTGGAAAGATAAAAATTTATTTAGAATTTTAGATTTGTGTTTGGAATGCAAAGCTTGTAAATCTGAATGCCCATCAAATGGCAAAGTTGAAATATGAATATCTAAACCAGTATTACAAATCTAATAAACGTCCTTTATCTCAAAAATTTATTGGTAATATAGGGTTTTTCAGTAAGATGGGATCTCTGACTGCTGTATTAACTAATTTTGTTACAGATTTGAGTATTGTTAAGAAATTATTAGACATATTTTTTAATATAGATTCTAGAAGAACATTACCGAAATTTGCAAAAAAAAGTTTAGTATCTCTTTTTCGTGATACATCCTTAGATAAGTATCAGAAATCTGTTTTATTATTTCCTGATACATTTATAA
>CAZMBU010000149.1:0-3066 GCA_964564565.1 uncultured Dehalococcoidia bacterium
AAATTTTGGCCAAATTTTTGGATTTAATTATATAAAGGAGAAACATTGATACCAGGCGATTTTAGAGTTCCGAAAATAAGTCAAAAAATTCTGTTAATATCAGGATTAGGCTCTTTGGTAACTTTAGTAATATTAATAATTGCTGTTTTATTTGTAGGGTCTGCATGGTGGACTCAGCCACTTTTTGGATTTGATGAAGGACCTGATCAACCCATAGCTTTTAAACATGCTCCGCATGTAAAAGAATTAGGTATGAAATGTACTTATTGTCATCGTTTTGGAACAGAGGGCGCAGCTGCAGCTGCTATACCTCCTGTAGAATTCTGTATGTCTTGTCATAGAATAGTTGGAGATGGTAACGAAGAAATAAAAAAAATCAGAGATGCTTATAGTGGCGGGAAACCTATTGATTGGGTAAGAGTTCATAGACTTCCTGACCATGCCAAGTTTTATCACCCTCCGCATATAAAAAAATTATCAGAGAAAAATAATATAGAAGCAAGCGAAGTTTGTTCAACATGTCATGGAGATGTAGCATCTATGAATAAAGTAAAGCAAGTTTCTCCCATGAAAATGGGATGGTGCGTGGATTGCCATAGAGCAAATGGAGCTTCAACTGATTGTACTACTTGTCATTATTGAGGAATATATAATATGGATTTAACCAGAAGAGATTTTATAAAACTGATTGGCGGAGGAGCCACGGGAGCTGTTATTTTTAGTGCTTGTGGAGTTCCTGATGAAGAATTATATTTTCAGTCTCCTAATAAACTCCCTGAAGATCAGGTTACTGGAATAGATAACTGGTATGCGACACTTGGATCTAATGGCGAAGGACTTGCTGTCAGAATCATGGAAGGAAGAGCAAAAAAAGTAGAAGGGAATTCGGATTATCCTATTAACACAGGCGCTCATAGTTCTTCTAATGAAGCAGAATTGCAAATTTTATATCATCCCGAGAGATTAGAATCTCCTTTAGTAAGAGATGGAAATAGAGGAAGTGGTAAATGGATTGAAATAGGTTGGAATGATGCTTACCAGCGTATTAATGATCAATTAAATACTTTGGGACATAACAAATCTAGATTTGTTACTAAACCCCTTGGAGGAAGAAGTAATTCCATTATCAGCGCTTTTTCAGATGAACTTGGAAGTAAATTATTAACTTATTCTTCTTTTGATGATTCTAATTTAATTAATGCTTTGAATATAATCACCGGATCAGATAATATTCCCAAATTTGATATTGGCCATTCAGACATGGTGTTAAATTTTGGTATGGATTTTTTAAATTCATCTTATTCACAGGCAATGTTTGGAAGAGAGTATGGTAAATTTAGAACTTCACCAAGAGGTAGTTTGTATCACATAGAGCCCAGATTGTCATTGACTGCAACTAATGCAGATGAATGGATTTTTTGTGAGTTGGGTACTGAAGGTATGATTGCTTCGGCAATAGCACATGTTTTAATTTCTGAAAAATTAGTAAAGTCAGATTTTGCAAAAAAGATTAATGTTAATGATCTTTCAGATTTTGCTCCTGAGAAAATTTCTAAAATAACTGGTATTAGTTCAGATAAAATAGTTGACCTGGCTCATAAATTAGCAAAATCGAAACATCCGTTAATTATTGGGGGTGACATCGCATCAGCAAATACTAATGGTTCATCAAATATGACAGCTATATATGCATTAAATTTACTTTTAGATAATATTAATAAAGAGGGTGGATTGATATTAAACCCGGATTCACCTCTAAAAGATTTACATTCTTCTAAAACTATCAGTTCTTACCAGGAAATTTTATCTCTTATAGGCGATATAGATTCAGGAACTACTAATTCATTATTTATCAATCAAGTGGATTTGAATTATTCGATGTCAGCTAATTTAAATCTAAAATCATCTTTAAGTAAATTGGGATTAATAGTTTCAATGAACTCATTTGTAGATGATACATCTAAATACGCAGATATCATCTTGCCTTTAAATACTCAGTTTGAGTCATGGGGGAATGATGTTCCTACAATTGGCCCAGGATATGAAGTTATTGGATTTCAACAACCAATAGTAAAAAGTAGATTTTATAATAAAGGCAGGCAATCAGGAACTAAAAATTCAGAAGAGATTATTATGGAATTATCTGAAATTATGAATTTTAAAAATAAATATTCAGGTAAAACTATGAAAGATATCTTGATGGATGATGCCAAAGAAATCATGAGTTTTAATAGAGGTTCTATAAGGGCAAATGATCTGAAAACTTTTTGGAATGGATTGTTATCTAGGGGTGGTTGGTGGGATTTGAAATCTACTGTATCTAAATCATTAAAAACAAAATTAAAACAATGGCCTGAAATTCACAATCCTGAATTTTCAAGCGCTAATTCTAGCTATCATTTAATCCCTTTTAAAACTACTGTTTCTGATGGCGGTCTTGCCAAAACACCCTGGTTGCAAGGGCTGACTGATCCTTTAACAACTATTGCATGGGAAACATGGGTTGAAATTAATGAGCAAGAAGCGAATAAATTAAACATAAAAGAAGGTGATGTTTTAGAGATTGATAATGGTAATGGGCGTAAAATTAAAGCAGCAGCTTATCCCACCCCTGCTACGCCTCCAAATGTTTTGTCAGTTCCGGTAGGTGGAGGTCAGTCGAATGGAAGATATACATCTGGATTTGGTGCAAATATTTATTCTATTATGAATACATCATTTGATCCTAATACTGGTGCTCATGCTTGGGCTTCAAATAAAGTAAATATAAAGAAAACTAGCAAAAGTATTAAAATACCAAAGTTTGAAGGAAGATTTGAGGAAACAAAACGAGATCCTCATAATCATGTTATTAAAATAAAATCATCAGATTCTGATCATTAAATAGAGAGGGGATAAATGAAACAATCAAAATGGGGAATGGTAGTAGATTTAGATAAATGTACAGGTTGCCAGGGATGTGTTGTGGCATGTCAATCTGAGAACAATATACCATCAAATGAAAAATCAGATTATGATGAAAATAGGGTAATACAATGGATTAGAGTAGAGAGGTATTGGGAGGGA
>CAZMBU010000150.1:0-3053 GCA_964564565.1 uncultured Dehalococcoidia bacterium
TAATCACCTTTGGCTCTCACTGATTTGAAAACTCTCTCTACTGTTTCGATATTATGATTTAAAGTTTCAGGATTTGCATCCATTACTGTTTTTAAATCATTCCAATCTCCCTGGAAATCAGGGATTAATACCTCTACTTTACATCCTGGGGAATTTTTATGTATCAAATTAATACATTGTTTGAAAATAAATGAACCTCCATCTGGCAAATCATCTCTATCTACAGAAGTCAAAACAGCATATTTTAAATCTAATTTTTTAACAGCATCTGAAACTCGAAGGGGTTCTTTAATATCAAGTCCTATAGGTTTTCCAGATTTAACAGCGCAATATCTACAAGCTCGTGTACATATGTCTCCCAATATCATAAAAGTAGCTGTTCTATTATCCCAACATTCTCCAATATTAGGACATTTTGCATCAGCGCATACAGTATTCAGAGAATTTTTATTTATCAAATTTTTGACTTCTATATAATTTTTACTACCAGGCATTTTCGCCTTTAACCATTGAGGTAGTCTTCTGGAAGTTGTCATATAATGGTCTCCATAAAATTATTAATTAAATTATATACTATATAACATCAAAGCTGTAATTCGGTAATGGAAAAAAATTATACAAAAAAATTAATTAAATTAAAATTAGATAGTATTGAGTCTGATGGCGATACTACTGGTTATTACAATGGAGAGAAAATAAATATATTTGGCGGAATTCCAGGTGAAATTGTTTTAGCTGAACTTGATATTCAAAAAAAAACCAAAAGAAAAAAACAAAGAATATATGGAATTGTAAAAAAGATATTAGTTTCATCTCCGAATCGATTAGAGCCTCCTTGTCAATTTTATGGATTTTGCACTGGGTGTAACTGGCAACACATTAAATATGATTATCAATTAAAACTAAAAGAACAAATTATATTAAAAGAAATCAAATCAATAATAGATTCTCAAATCAATATAAAAAAAATTATTAAATCTAAAAAACAATTTAAATACAGAAATCATGGTAGATTTACAATTAGAAGAAATGGGCAAATTGGTTTTACAAATAAAGTTACGAAAAAATTTGCTGCTGTGAATCATTGTTTGATTATGAACAATAAAATAAAAAAAAATATTAAAAAATTAGAAAATCTAACAGGAGAGTCATCGCAGTTATCTATAAGAGCATCAGAGAATACAAACACATTTTTAATTCAACCAAAATTTAAAAATCCATATATCAAAATCCAAACTGGGCAAAAAGCTTAAGATTATGATGAACAAAGATAAAAAAAAACATTATATAGAAGAAATTTCAGGTTACGAATTTCAGATAAGCTCACCTTCATTTTTCCAGGTTAACAGTCATCAAATAGAAAATATGAAAAATACAATTTTATCTTTAATAAAAACTAATAAAAAAAATTTGTTAGTTGATGCTTATTCAGGTGTAGGAACATTTGGGATTTTATTAAGTGAATATTTTGAAAAAGTTATAGGAGTAGAACAATCTAGTTCAGCTGTGACTGATGCAAAAATTAATATTACAAATATACCTAATTATAAAATTTTAATAGGTAATTCTGAAGATATAATAAAAGAAATCAAATCTAAAATTGATGTTGTAATTTTAGACCCTTCAAGAAAAGGGTGTGATGAGAAATTGTTAAACAGTTTAACTTCACATCCAGTAGATAATATAATTTACATATCTTGTGAACCTAAAACATTAGCAAGGGATTTAGAAATACTTAATAAAGAAAAGTATAAAATACAGTCTATAACTCCCATTGATTTATTCCCAAATACCCATCACGTTGAGAGCATTACATTATTGAAGGTTAATCAAAAATAATATAACTTTAAAATAAAACAAATGAATCTATTTAATATAGGCAGCATGGAATTAATTTGGGTACTACTTGTAGCCTTAATAATTTTGGGGCCTGCAAAACTTGTACAATTTTCAAAATCTATAGGAGATCTTCTTAAATCATCTAGAAGATGGATACACGAATTACAAAATTCAATAGATATAAATTACAAAGAAGAAGAAAAGAAAGATGAACAAAGCTGAAACAAAAAATACATTTTCAAACCATGTTTTAGAACTTAGAAAAAGATTAATAATTAGTGTTATAACAATATTAATTTCAGGAATAGTAACATTTATCTTTCATAAAGATATTTTAGAATTTTTGATAAATCCACCCAATGGGTTAACCTACTTTCAAACAACCAAACCTATTTATACAGAACTTACAGAATATATTTCTGTAGCTATCAAAGTATCAATATATACCGGTATATTAATAGCTTCACCAATAGTGTTTTTACAAATCATATTGTTTATTAGCCCAGGGTTAAAAAGAAAAGAGAAATTATTTTTGTATTCAAGCATTCCAATTATATATGTCACGTTTACATTAGGTTTGATTTTTGGGTTATATATTTTATTTCCTCCGGCAATAAAATTTTTAATTACTTTTGGATCAGATATTGCAACGCCGTATATACGAATTGGAAATTATATAGGTATTCTTATCTCTTTACTTTCATGGATGGGATTAATATTCCAAACACCTTTAATAATGTTTATATTAGGAAAATTAAAAATAATTAATTCAAGTAAAATTAGAAGATTCAGAAGGTATTTTTGGGTTGTAGCATTTGTATTAGGGGCTATTATTACACCCACATTTGATCCAATTAATCAAACCCTTGTCGCAATACCAATTATTCTTTTATATGAAATAGGATTTTCACTGGTTTGGATTATAAATAGAGGGAATAAAGAAATTTGATATACTTATTCTTTTTTATCAGAAGAAGATATAGATTTTTTTTCAGAATTTGAATCATCACTTTGAGTTTTTCTAAATTCTTTAATGGCATTCCCTAATGAACTTCCTATTTCAGGTAATCTTTTAGCTCCAAATAACAATAAAGCGATACCTAATATAATTATTAATTCTGTTGGGCCTAAACCAAAAGGCATAAAAACTCCTTAATGTAATAATAAATATATAATACTTAATATTACTTTTGAAATCTATACTTTCCTTATAA
>CAZMBU010000151.1:0-3050 GCA_964564565.1 uncultured Dehalococcoidia bacterium
CTCCTATGGTAATTATTTTTTCAGTAATTTCTCCATTATTTATTATTTTTACTGTTGGATTGTCAAAAGTTCCGTATAAACTTTGTATCGGGATAAGATTGATACCATATTTGGCTTTAGTGATTACGCGGGCAGTAGCACTTAGCCCGTCTTTTAACTTTATATTTCCAGGTATTTTGACAGAGATTTTTACCTGAAAAGACCTAACCCCGCCAGATGCTGTAGATGCAGAAGCCACATTAAACACTTCTCCATCAAGTTCAATATCTTTAAGTGCATCAGTTAGTATGATTGCTTTAAGATTTTGCTTTACGTACAATACATCAACTTCATCAACATCTCCGGTGAATTCAACATCATTGGGATTCGCAATATTAATTATTACATTATTTGTTGTAATCGTATCTCCTTCTTCGAATTTAATATCAGTTATAATTCCGTCGAACGGAGCCTTTAAAATAGCTCCAGAAAGAATGTTTTGTGCATTTTTAAGTAAGGCCTGAGTATTTTTTAATTGCGCTTCTTTCAAGTTTACTGTTTCCGTTTTTCCACCCATATTCATATCATCAAGTATTTCTTGTCTATCTTTAGTATCGGCTTCTAATTGTTTTACATAAAATTCTTTTTTATTAATATCTAATTCTGATGGATTTTTTAATTTCAACAAATCTTCATTTAAGTTTTTCAATGTTTCTTTGTTAATATTTAATTGATGTTTTAATTGTTCTTCTTTTTCTGTTTGTGATCTTGATAAAATCTCTTTATAAGTTTGATCAGCTGTTCTAAATAAAGCTGATTTATTCTCGAATGTACTTTGTGAAGTATCAATTGCCTTGTTTTTTTCGATATTTTTTTCATTTAGAGTTGTTATTGCTGACTCATAATTATCCCAAGCATCTTTCAACTCTTTTTTAATACACGTTTTACTCATTGTTACTGTACCTATAGTGTTAACAGGTAAAACGGGGGTGTTATCACATGTTATCCATATGTCTTTGCTAGATGATTCTTTCCCAATTGTAGAAGGGCTTAAATGAAGCCATCCATAAATGGTTAATTCACTCCATTCAGTTTTTATATTATCTATTGGATTGAGATAGATATCTCTATTTATTGCACTCTCTGTAAATATCTGAGGTAAATTCGTATTCCATGATTTGAGAATTTCATCAGGGTTTATCAAATATTTTGTGTTTGTTTGAATTCCGAGCCATTTATTCAAGGTATCAAAATATTCGTTTTTATATTTTGTTATATCTTCTTCGTAAGGGTCTAAAGTTTTTTCCCATTGAGATTTTGTAAGATTTAAAGTTCTAACAGAATTATCTTTTGCTATTTTTGCAATGTCATAATTTGATTTTGCATTTTCCATGTCAACTTTTTTACCATTTTGCAAATAATAATTTAAATCAAATTCAGATTTTAGAAGAGTTATTTTTGAATCAGAGATTGCTTTTTCTTTTATAGCAATCAGATTAGGATCACCAGTTTTTGTATTATTCAAATCTTCTATTGCATCAAGTAGTGATGATTTAGTTAAACTTAATTGATATTCTGCAGTAGCAATTTGAGTATCTGTATATGGTTTCTTAGCATCTTCTAGAGCTTCTTTTGCTGCTTCAACATTTGATAATGCCTGAGCCACATTTTTTTCTAATTCAGTAATTTTAATATCTTCAAGGGTAGCAAGAATATCTCCTTTAGAAACTGATGAATTTTCATCCACATGAATCTTAGATATTTTGCCTGGACTAGTAAATAACAAGTCTTCATTAGTGGAAAATTTTAATTGTCCACTAATAGAAACTTCTGAAATCAGATCTCCTTTTTGTATTGAAATTATTTGTTGGTTTTTTTCAACAATTGTATTATCGGATCCTACATAGTTTTTGAATACGAAGACTGAAATTAGAGTTGCAATTATGAAAAATGCAGATAATGCTGATATTTTGCTCATTTTTAAAAAATTAAATTTTTTAATAAATGATAATGATGCACTGATAATTGATTTAAAACGCATATTTTTGAATCTCTAGTTTATTTTTTTATAATTAGTATTATCCGGCTTTGTTAAGTTTATTTAAATTAATAATAGGTCTTTTATTTTTATTCACCTTTGATTTTTCTACAGAATAATCAACCCATCCACACATAATACAAGTTGGCTCATATAAATCATATGAAAGATATGAGTTACATTTAGGACATTTTGAAGCTTTTACAGTTTTTCTATTATTCCTTTTATTCATGAAAATCTCTCTTAATAATATAATTTATAAACAAATTGACTCTATACTTATATTGTTAAGAAAGTTTTAAGATTAAATAAATTTATAATTGATAACTAATTTATGAATCCCATTAAAAGAGAATTATTAGATTTGCATAGAATTAATCATATTGATGCAGAAGTATTAATTGATAGATTTATAAATAAATACTGGGGTAAAAATATTTCTGCGAGAATTATTACCGGTAATTCTCAGACAATGAAAGAAATTGCTATTTCAAAATTGAATTTATATGAGATAAAATACACGATCGGAAATGAATGGGAATCAACAAGTAAATCTTTTATAGATTTCCTAATTGAATGATTTATTTAAGAATTCAATAGTTCTATTAAATGATTTTTCTGCTGCTTCTTTATTATATACTTCTTCTCTTT
Source organism: uncultured Dehalococcoidia bacterium (assembly GCA_964564565.1). Classification (GTDB taxonomy): domain Bacteria; phylum Chloroflexota; class Dehalococcoidia; order Lucifugimonadales. Next base: position 2,669 of record CAZMBU010000151.1, read on the forward strand.
CATCATTAAAGAAAGCATGCTCGGTATTTTCATAAATATGAAATTTGGAATCATTTCTGTGTTTTTCAATTTCTTTTTTTATTTCAGGTAAAGCTTCTGTGGCTCCATCATGTTCCGCGTAGTGCCCCAATATTGGGCAATTTAATTTACTCCAATCAGGTTTTACGTTAATTAAGACTCCATAATAAGGAACTGCAGCGTCTATATGCCCAGTTGTTGCCATGTATAAAGATAACCCGCCTCCCATACAATACCCAATACATCCAACTTTGTTTCTTGATAAGTTTTCTGAATTACGGAGATATTTAACTGCAGATTCAATATTATCTCCTGCTTTATCAATTTTTAATTCCATCATTAGTTTTTGTGCTTCATTTGGTTC
>CAZMBU010000152.1:0-3048 GCA_964564565.1 uncultured Dehalococcoidia bacterium
CTTCTCTAAAGTACCAACTGCCCATACTGTACGTATATTAGAAATGTTTTTATTTTTATGAGAAGTCATATCTTTTTTTATTGCAAGGATAGTGTTTTTATTTGTATTAAATTTTATAGGTTCTAGTGCAGCACCTGGTGATTCTTTTGCATATTCATTTATATCTATTTTAGTTTGTGTAAATAATTCAATATTTTTTTTCTTAGATAGCTAACTCTGACATCATATATTTGAATAATTAGTTTAATTGATTCATAATTTGAGTATTATGTTTTGCTCTCAATGTGGAAAAGAAATAGCTGATAACTCTAAGTTCTGTCCAGAATGTGGAAAAGCTGTAAATCCGATTGATTATGATTCAATAGATAAAGCAAAAAAAAGTACTTTGAAAAAAGCTAAAGAATTATTAAAGATAGATTCTTCAGGTAGTATTTCTAAAGATAAGAACTTTACAATTTTCCCCCCTAGAAAAGTTGTGATTGTTATCGTGGTACTAATTGTAATTGGAATAGTTGGTCAGTCACTTGAAGTGGACAAATTTTTGAATTCTTTAAATGTACCAAATAATTGCACAGAGTTGGCTGATAATGCAATTGGTAAAAAGGTTACAAATATCTTTGGAGCAGAAAGTAGAATTTTAGATATGAAAATAAAAATAGCTATTTCTGAAGAACCAAATAACCTACTATGTATAGCAGAAGGTCGTACAGAAAGAGATACTAGAGAATTTAGATTAGAGTATGATGGTGAATTTTCGTCCATTTCAACTAACAATTGAAATCTAAACTGCTAGTTCTGACATCATTTATTTGAATAATTAGTCTGATTGATTCATAATTTCTGTAATAGATAATTATAGAATAAATGAAGTTTTTTCCTAAAATAAATAAAATCTCCAGAGTTGAGAGAACAAGTGAATCTATTGGTAGAACCTTTGGCTCTTTGATTATATTCAACAAAATGTTCTGGAAAATTTTCATTTTTGCTTATGCAGTAGACCTGATATCTAAAGCAATAATTCACAGGTTTTATAATTATGTAATTTGTTATGATGGGGAATATTGTGACAGGCCATCAGTATTCATCAGATGGGTAATTGATGGGCAATTATATCTATCTCATGTAAAACATGGTTATAGAAACCTAACAGAGAGGATAATGACCTCTAGTCAAGAATGGGAATCTAGACTGTTGAATTGGGCTTCGAATCATATAGAAAATCTTATTGATTATAATGTCCCAGATTTATATTTTTATTATGTCGCTCCCATGATTGTTTATCTATTATGGGGACTATTAGTTACCTCTGGTAGAAATAAAGACTCTACTAAACTAATTGCAATTGGAGTAGCTTTATATTGTGCTGGAGGATTAGGAAATAGAACTGAATTATTCTTCTTTGGTTGGGCTACTGATTGGATAGGGATACCTAAGGACTCTCTAATTGAAAGTATTCCTAAATTTATACAGCCTATGGGACCCGGAAGAGCTAATTTAGCTGACTTTTTCATAGTAATTGGACGAATATTATTAATCGTTGGATTATTCAATGTAAAGGATTATAAAAAAGAAGCTATACCTTTACCTCAAACTTCAGAAATACCTAAAGATAAATCTTTGATAATAAAATCAGATAAAAAATCATAAATTCCAAATATTTGAATAATTATTCTGAATGATTGATAATTGGAGTATTATGTTTTGCTCTCAATGTGAAAAAGAAATAGCTGATAAATCTAAATTATGTCCTGAATGTGGAGAAAATCTATCGGGAGGCAAAAATATGAATGACAATTTAAATAAAGACTTTGAGTGTATAAAATGTGAAAATATAGAATTTGTTGAAGGAAAAATAAATACCACAGGAAGTGGGTTATCTAAATTTTTCAATATTCAACTTCACACATTTCAAACTATTTCATGTAGCGAATGTGGATATACAGAGCTTTTTAAAAGAGAAAAAAGTAGCTTCTGGTCAAGGTTATTACAGTTTTTTACAAATTAAATATAATTCAGAATTTTAGTATGAGAATATTTCTATTTATATTGTTGATTGCCATATTTCTTTTTGCATTTGTGATGCAGGCCAACGGTTATTTTTAAGGAAATACAAAATCCTTATCGTTGGAAATTTAAATGAAAAATTTATTTTTTTTTGAAGATGCTTTGTGGCTAATAGCTACTAGGTCTTTAGTAGTACCGGGGTTACTTATTTAGGCCAAGCCTTGGAGCCACGCTCCAGGCGGAGCCTGTCGCTACTCTCTTGGTTTAGTATATTTTTTAAGGTCATCTTGAAGAAGTTCTTGAAGAGGAGGGTTACCTTCGATTCTAAAAAGTTGTTGAATAGTTCTCTTAGCTTTTTCAGAAAATCCCTGTACCATAAAATCACCTAATTGCATCTCTGCAATTTCATTTACTGTATCTATAAAATCTTTATTCTCCGGGAGAGCAAAACTATAAACTCTTGTGATGCCTATTTTTCTATCAATCCCTAATTCTGATAATTTTTTATGTTCCCAATCCAAAAGATTATATCTTACTAAAGTTTTCAATCGATTATCTATGTTATTTTGAAAAACACTTTTAGTTAAATTCCAACCTTCAAAATATACAGAAAATTGTCCTTTGTGTTTTTGGTCTAGTGTTTTGAAAGTAAGGTTTAGAATGTCTGCCCGAGTGCTAGGTCCATTAGCTATAACATTAGCTAGAATATGCGAATCAATAAATGGACTTTCTGGAATGTCTCTTCTATCCCTATATTCTTTAGGTCTTTGGATTAGTTCTACTTCCCTATTTCGGATTCCTAAAAGACTTGATATCTTTTCATTAAAAGTATTTCCACTAACCTTTTTCAAAAGGTCATAATTGCTTTCAGATATCTTGATTATCTTTCTTGGCTCTAAAGGTTTTCTTCCCAATCTCTTCAATCTTTCTACGTCATCAACTAATCTTTTTGTTGACTTTATTATCATCTGTGTCGTAATCATTTTATATTATATTCCTTATTTTACGCAACCCAATTTATACTCAATGGGTATACTTTTATTT
>CAZMBU010000153.1:0-3031 GCA_964564565.1 uncultured Dehalococcoidia bacterium
TTATTACATGCTGCTTTAAGGGCCGTTTTGGGCAATCACGTAAGACAAGCTGGATCTCTTGTTGAGCCTGAAAGATTGAGATTTGATTTTAGCCATCCTAAAGCATTAACAAAAATTGAAATTAATAATGTTCAGAATTTAGTAAGTGAACAAATTAATACAAATTCTAGTATCAGAAAATCAGAAGATAAATATAATGAGGCAATTAAAAGAGGAGCTCTGGCATTTTTTGGCGACAGATATGATCAGACCGTAAGGTTAATTGAAATTGGAGACAAATCAACTTTTAGTTTTGAAGTATGTGGTGGAACCCATGTAAAGCAAACTGGAGAATTAGGTGATTTTATAATTTTATCAGAATCTAGTATAGGTTCTGGTCTTAGAAGAATTGAAGCATATTCTGGACGTAAGGCAAATGAGTATTTATCTGAAAAATCAAATTCGATGAACAAACTTGCAGAAATATTTACTAGTTCTCCCACAGAATTATTAAATCGAATACAATTTTTAACGGGCAGTGTTGATGAATTATCTAAAGAGGTTCAAAAGTATAGATCTAAAATTATATCTAAATTAGCTAAAGAATTAGCAGGTAATTCTCAAAATTTTGATGGTCTTAACATAGTTTTTGAAATTGTTGAAATTGATTCAACAATGTTAAGAGAATTATCTGATGATATACAACTAATTTTAAATGATTCTATTATTATACTCGGATCCAAATCTGATAAAGGTCCAGTGATAATAGTTAAACTCACAAAAATTGCTATCGAAAAAGGATTCGATGCACGCGATATAGTTAGAAATATCTCGAAAATCATCGAAGGTAAAGGTGGTGGAAAGCCCGATATGGCTCAAGCCGGAGGAAATGATAACAAAAAACTTGATTTATTGAATGATTTTGAAATTTTATTAAAAGTGAATAATTAATATTATGAATATTCTTTCAATAGATTATGGGGATAAAAGAATAGGATTTGCGATTGGTGATAGTGAAAGAAAAATTCCTAATCCCTTGCAGGTTATACAAAACAATTCTATCCCTAATATAATTGATGAAATTAAAAAAATTGTTATATCTTATGATGTAGAAAAAATTGTTATTGGTATTCCTTTAAATGAAGACAGTACTATAGGAAATCAATCTTATAAAGTGAAAGACTTTAGCCTGATTATTAAAAAGGAATTAAATATAGATGTTGTTGGTGTGGATGAGCGTTTTTCATCTGTAGATGCAGAAAAAATGCTTTTAGAGCAAGATTTAAGCAGAAAGAAACGAAAAAAAGTTATTGATGCATTGGCTGCGTCTATAATATTACAACGATATTTTGAAAATGATGATTTGGTAAACATTTAAAGGTATTATATTTGAATAAATTTGCAGGAATTATAGGATATCCATTAAGTCATTCATTGTCTCCACCTATGCATAATTTTATATATCAAAAATTAGGCATTGAGATTCTATATAAAAAATGGGAAATAGAAGAACAGAATCTTGAATTGCATATTCGGAAAATAAATAATGATGATTTTGTTGGAGCTAATGTCACAGTTCCATATAAAGAGAAAATTGTTCCTTTTCTAGATGAAATTAAAGATGAGGCTAAATTTACTGGGGCAGTAAATACTATTGTTAGGAATAACAATCAATTAATAGGATATAATAACGATTATGTTGGATTTGAAAAAATGATGAGATATAATAAAATAAAAATAGACAATACACACAACATTAACATTGGATCAGGAGGAACTGCACGAAGTATCATACTATCATTAATAAATAATATTGTTAAGAATAACAATAAATTAATTGGGTATAACACTGATGTCTATGGAATAAAAGAAACTCTTGATATTCAATTTAAGAATGATGAAATTAATAATGTTGTAATTTTTGGAGCTGGAGGAGCAGCAAAAGCAGCTTTGTATGTATTATTTCAAAGAGGATTAAAGAATTTAACAATTATAAATAGAACTAAAGCAAATGCTGTAAAAATGGTAGATCAATTTAATGATTTTAATTTTGAGCATTGTGTACTTACTTTTAATGAAATACCTAAAATAAAAACTGCTTGTCAGAGCACAAATCTCATTATAAATACAACTATCTTAGGGATGAAAGGTTCTGGTTATGAAAATATTTCCCCAGTTGATTCCACTTTCATTGATTCTAATTCAGTAATATTTGATATGGTATATAATCCAACAAAAACACAGTTAATTAAAATTGCTTTAGATAAAAATGCGAATATAATTGAAGGTTTAAACATGTTGGTATATCAAGCAATAAAAAGTATTGAGTTGTGGACAGGAATTAGTCCATCATTTGATGATATGTATAACAAATGCAAAGAGATACTAGAAGGTAAGTTAAATAATGAATGATTTAGTGTATTTAATTGGATTTTCTGGGACAGGGAAATCATCGGTAGCAAAATTGATTGCCAAGGCTTTGGGCTGGAGTTTTATAGATATGGACGATGAAATAGAGAGTGCTTCAGGAATGTCTATATCTGAAATATTTCAAACAAAAGGTGAAAAATGGTTTAGGGATAAGGAGTCAAAATTACTGAATTTAATTTCAGTAAAAAACAATCATATAATCTCTACAGGTGGTGGAGTACCTGTTAAAGAAGAGAACATGAATCTAATGCTTAATACAGGCTATGTTATTTGCTTAGATGCCTCTGTTGATAATATTGTTACTAGATTGTCTATTTTATCTGATAGTAATAATAAATTAAATGACAGACCTAAAATGACAAATTTATCTTTAGATGATATTAGTAATTTTAAATCTGAAAGAGCGAATATATATTCCAGGGCAAATTTCACTATTAATACAAATGAACTTACAGTTGAACAAGTTACTAATGAATTACTTAAGAGTATTGGAAAATTTTTAAATAAATTAACTGTTCCTTAATGGGAAAAAATTGATGGCTTTTGTACATCTGTAGAAAATATTATTAATATTTATCCTGTTTATGTGGGATCCGATATTTACGAGATATTGCCACAATTA
>CAZMBU010000154.1:0-3026 GCA_964564565.1 uncultured Dehalococcoidia bacterium
TTCATGAAGAACTATACCATATTGGCCAATAAATAGAGTCTTAAATTTATAATCAGCAAACAAAATTGGTACTGAAGATATTTGGATTGGATTTGTATCTATATCTAAGCTTATTTCCTTTTTATTAATTAAAATATCTGAAATAAATACACCTGTTGAAGAATAAAAATTACCTTTTGCAAAATTATCTAATATATCATCCTGATTTCTTGTTTCAGATTTAACCATAATCCATCCTCTACCTGGGTTGGATAAAAGGCTACTAAAATTTTTATAATGATGTGAATCATCAGTAGCGACTCCATATATTAATTTTCCATTAGATAATAAAAAATCCCACATTTCTTCCATGCTTTTCACATCTTCACCCCCAAGATTATTAGTAGCTTTATCTCCATTAAAAACTTCAAAAAATTTCAATTCCTTAACCTTGTTAATCATTTTATGATTTACTGCCCATCTATAATTAGGATGATTTAATACAGCTATACCTCCGGCAGCGTGAATAGCATTTGTATTAGCTCTTATAGTATCAATCGGATCATTTCCATAAACAGGTTCTACATAAGAATTTATTCCAATAGCACCCATATGAATATTAAATGGCTCTCTTACAGTTACTTCTTCTCCTGGAATCATCAAAATATCCGGATGATTATTTCCGTAATCTAAAACAGTAACATGATTATGATCTGATAAGACCAAGAAATCATAATTTGCCTCAACAAAAAAGTTAACAACTGTTTTCGGATCAGAATCTCCATCTGATTCATTTGTGTGTGTATGAATATTACCTTTATACCATTTAGTCATATTAATCCTCGTAATTTTTATAATTATTTTAATTCAGTAATCTTTTTTTCCAATTCTAATATTTTTCTTTTATTTTCAGATATATTAAATGTATATTCGGCTTCCAATTCTATTACATATTCACGATTATATTTTATAGCATCAGCTAAAATTTGATTCTGTTCCTCTAATTTATTCAATTGTATTTCTAATTTTTCATAATCAGATTTCTCAACAGAATCAGTAGAACATGCTACAAGTAAAATTAAACATGCAATAATTATCAACATACTTTTTATCGACATAAAGCCTCCTTATATTTATTTAATATAAATTATTCGGCTAAAAAGACTGGTATAGTTCGTTCTGTTTTTTCTTGATATTCCTGATAAGGGGGAAATGCTTCAACAGCTAGCTTCCAAAGCCTTGCCCTTTCGGTAGTATCATTTATTTCTTTTGCCACCATAGAATAAACGTTTACACCATCTCGAATTTCAACTTTTGAATCAGCTTTAAGATTATGGTACCAAAGAGGGTGATTGGGAGCTCCGCCCTGAGATGCTATTAAAATATATCCTTTTCCATCAGTTACTTTCATCAAAGGTGTTTTTCTTATTGCCCCTGTTTTCCATCCAGTATTAGTTACTATAATAACTGGAAGTCCTCTCAGTGTAGTTCCTTCTGTACCACCACTGCCTTCATATAATTCGACTTGGTCTGCTACCCATTTCGAAGTACTAGGTATATATTCATTCATTTTTTACCTCACAAAGTTTTCCTAATATTATTTCATTACTGATAATTCAGTTGATTTCAAATTTCTTACTACAGTACGATTCCTATCTATCAATTCACCAACTTTATCAACCATTTCATTCAACCATTCTTTACTTTCATATACATCTTTATACAATTTTGCCTTGGATTTTAAACTACTAAAACGCCTAATCCATATATAAGTTTCATCATCATCATCATCTACAAAACTTCCATGAATTACCATTCCCTTAGATATCTGAAAGGGAATAATAGTACCTTCCATTAAATTCAGCCATTCTTTCATTTTACCTGGAAAAATTTTATAAATTCTTAATTCGAAAAATGCTTCCATTATTAGCCTCCATTCAACTAAATATATAATAATTTATAATCTATATAATTTACTATTATCATATAATAACAAGATCATAATCTATCAAACTTGCTAAAAAGATAAATATATAACATACTAAATTCTATCAAAATATACGCAAAAAGCTTTTTATTAATAATACAAACTCAACCTGAATGAAAAAAGTATTTGGAAACCCACAAAAAACAAATAAATTTATAATTAATAAAATCAAGAACACTAAAATTAATTATAAATATGTAAAAACACAAACAGATTACAGAGATCAAATTTTAAATGAAATAAATATAGAAAATGATGTTTTAGATATAGGCAAAGGGATGAGAGAAAAATTCCAACATATTCATTCTAAAACAATTACTACTTTAGACATGAATGATTTTGGAGATTATCCTGATATCATTTTTGATATATGCGATGATTTAAATCCAACCCTACATGAAAACTATGACAAAATAATTTGCTTATCTATACTTGAACATGTTTACAATCCATTTGTAGCTGTTGATAATATTTTTAAAATGCTAAAAAAAGACGGTATACTTTTTGGTTATGTCCCATTTTTATTTTATTATCATGCTCCAGATGATTTGAATTTTCAAGATTATTTCAGATTCTCAAAAGATGCTTTAATTTATTTATTGAAAGATTTTCAAGATTTAGAACTATTCCCTATTCGTGGCAGAGCTTCTACACCTTTTCTTATTCTATTTGGAAAAAGATGGAAAACTTATATAGAAAAAACAAAGTTTAATATTTTTATTGACAAATTCATGAATGATGAGAAAAATTCAAAACAAACTAGTGGATATTTTTTTATTGCAAAAAAATAAATAATTATGAATAAATTTATCCTATCTCTTGATCAAGGCACAACAAGTACCCGTGCTTTATTGATTGATCAAAATGGGAAAATATATGGAATCGCTCAAAAAGAATTAACCCAAATATATCCTAATAATGGATGGGTGGAACATAATCCAAATGAAATATTAAATTCTCAAATAGAAGTTATAGATCAAGTCATTGCAGAAAACAATATTGAAACAAGCCAGATTGCTGCAATAGGTATTACAAATCAGAGAGAAACTGCAGTTGTTTG
>CAZMBU010000155.1:0-3023 GCA_964564565.1 uncultured Dehalococcoidia bacterium
CAACCCATTCCAAAGTATTGTCACCATCTACCCGTCTTTTATCTAAACCATTATTTTTAAGCTCAATCATTATATCATCTAGTATAGATTTGATCTGTCTTTTTGTTTCGGCAGACATAATAATAAATAAATCAGCAAAGTCACAATCTGGGCTTACATCTAGTACGAGAAGATCTGAAGCCTGTTTAGACTCAGCAATTTCTATTATTTGATCTATTAAATGATTATTAATTTTTAACACAATTTTAATTAATATTACTTTTCAAAATAATTAATTGTTTAAAGATATAATTAAATTGATTTAAGTATTACCTATACAATGATATGATCCATACTTGAAATTGTAAACATTAATAAGTGAAATTTTATATATGAAAAAAAGAGTAATTGTTGCTATGAGTGGCGGAGTAGATTCATCTGTTGCTGCATTATTATTAAAAGAACAGGGTTACGACGTGATCGGTGTAACAATGAGATTATGGAGTTCTGATGATGATACCAAACCTAAAAACAACAAAAGATGCTGCTCAGTTGAAGATGTAGAAGATGCCAGAAAAGTATGTGATATTTTAGGTATTAATCATTATCATTTAAATTTTGAAAACGAATTTCAAAAACACGTCGTAGATTATTTTGTAAATTCATATATCGAGGGTAAAACCCCCCATCCATGTCTTGCGTGTAATGACAAAATCAAATTCGACTTTTTATTTAAAAGAGCTCAAAATTTGGGTTCTGACCTTATAGCAACAGGACATTATGCAAGAATTAAACAAGAAAACAATGAATATAAACTATATAAAGGCTTGGATCAAAATAAAGATCAATCATATGTATTATTCACATTAAAACAAAAAGAATTACAAAATCTATTATTACCTGTTGGAGAATTTAATAAAGAAGATATAAGAAATTTAGCTCATAAATACAAACTTCCAATAGCAGACAAACCTGACAGTCAAGAAATATGCTTTATACCTGATGGAAATTATAGGCAATTTATCACAGAAAGAACAAACCCCAAGCCTGGGAAAATATTAGATATAAATGGTAATTTCTTAGGAAATCATGATGGAATACAATCTTTTACAATCGGACAAAGAAGAAAACTAGGAATTGATACGAATTCTGAAAAACCTTACTTTGTCTTGAAAATATCTAAAAGTGACAATACTGTCTATGTTGGCCCTCATGAATATTTATTTCAAACGAATTTTAATGCAGTTAACATAAATATACAAAGTGAGCAATTAAATTTATCCAATTTTGATGCTTATGTGAAAATAAGATATAAAGCAAAATTATTCAAAGCTAAAATCAAACTTCATACAGATAAAACTGCAGATATTGAATTTGAAGATGCTCAGAGAGCAATAACTCCAGGACAAGCAGTAGTATTCTATTCAACAGAATCAAACGGTGAAGAAGTAATTGGAGGCGGTATAATTGACTCAGTCAATTCAAATTTTAATGCAATTAAAATCTGATTGTTTATGCATGAAAAACCAAACTTCAAATTTGAAAATAAAATAATAACCGATAAAAAACATTATATTGCAGGTGTAGATGAAGTTGGGAGAGGGACATTAGCTGGTCCTGTAACAGTTGGAATAGTAATATTTGATATCAATAATAACAATGAAAAAATTCTAATAGATATTGGAATTAATGACAGTAAAAAACTTTCACCTACAAAAAGGCAAAAACTTTACGAATATATTGTTTTAAATTCAATATCATATAGTACTGGCTGTAGTACCGAAACTGAAATAGACACCATAGGTATAAATAAGGCAATTCAGTTAGCTTTATCTCGGGCATTGGGAAATTTAAACCAAAAACCACATCATTTATTAATTGATGCAATTGAATATTCATATAAAGACATTCCGCAAACAAGTATTATAAAAGGAGATCAGAAATCACTTTCTATTGCTGCGGCATCAATTTTAGCGAAAGTAACAAGGGATAATTATATGATTAATATAAGTAACAAATACCCTCACTACTTATTTGATAAAAATAAAGGATATGGTACAAAATCACATATTGATTCAATAAAAAAACATGGTAAATCTAAAATACACAGAAAATCATTTTTAATAAAAAACTTAGATATAAACAATTATGAATAAAAAATTAATTACTGGGGTATATACGATCATAGATCCAGAAGAAGGATCAAATATATTCGAATTAACACAAAAAGTCATATTAGGCGGTGTAAAGATTGTCCAGTACAGAGATAAAATTAACACAATTTCTCAAAAAATTATAAATGCAAAAAAAATTAAAAATATTTGTGAGAAATACAATGTTTTATTTATAGTAAACGATTCTGCTGATTTGGCCAAAGAAGTTGATTCAGACGGAGTACACATAGGACAAAATGACGATACAGTCGAATACTGTAAAAAAACTTTGACTAATGAAAAAATAATTGGGACTTCAAATAATAATATGGAAGAAATATACCAATCAATAAAAGCAAATGTAGATTATTTAGCCATAGGTAAAGTATTTGAAACTTCCACTATGGGCAAAAAAGACAGGAATATTGTAGGATTAGAATTAATTTCTAATGCTAAGAAAATAACCGCTATACCTATAGTTGCAATTGGGGGCATAAATAAAAACAATGCCAATAAAGTTATTAAATCAGGGGCAGATTCAATTTGTGTTGTATCTGAGATTGTTAAATCATCAAACCCCGAATTAGAAGCAAATAAATTTAAAAGGTTTTTTGATTATGAAAAATAGATTTAACGATTTACCAAAATCTCAGCTTTATTGGGATTTTTTACCAAAATCTTCTGGCCCAGACTTTCAATATTCCACAACAGTTAAAACTGGAAATTTATTATTTGTCTCAGGGCATGGTCCGAAACTAATTGGATTTGATAATTTCGATACAACGAATCTACCAATATCTGAAAATAAAGAATGGATAACCGGTAGATTAGGAGAAGGGATAACTGTGAAGCAGGCTCAAGTCGCAGCTGAAACTGTTATCGCAAATATGA
>CAZMBU010000156.1:0-2933 GCA_964564565.1 uncultured Dehalococcoidia bacterium
CACCATATATATTTCCCTCTTTCTACCCGATTCCATTGCTTTATAGATTCTAATTGTTCGTAAGGACCGCTTTTATCATCTAATTTTTTTCTTAGGAGAAGCTAACTGATATGTCCATTCAAGTCTCCTGCCTGTTTCAAATATTCCTCTTGTTAAATCTAAAGTTTTTGCTGCCATTCCACTTGATAAAGCAGATTTTAAATTAGGATGCTCTGATAATAACATCATCCAGGTATGCCATGATGGATTTGAATGCCCCCAGGTTCCAACAGTCCCATTAGATAAATTTAACTTTGAAGCCCATTCTATTGTATCGTAAGCATCTTCAGCATCACCTGTTAAATATTTGTTTTCCCACATCCATATAAATTCACCTTCTGATTTAAATCTGCCTCTCACGTCTTGAACAATGACGGTATATTCTTTTGAGGCTAAGATTTTAGCATCCTGAGTATAAGTTGATCTTGTTTTATCATAAGGGGTTCTGCAAATTAAAACAGGGTTTTGAGAATGGTTGTCATTGGTATATATATCTGAATATAAGATTGCTCCGTCTCGCATTTTGCAGGGAACATCTTTTTGAACATATATATTTTTATTCATTATTGAAATATACGATTAAAATATGTTTTTGCAAAGCCTAGATAGTAAGTTTTATTCGATTCATAAGCTTTTCCATGCCCATCACAATTTTCAAATTTGTGATATAAGGTATCAAGAGGTGCATTTTCATTGATTTGATCTGAGTGGTAAATGGGTATTCTTTTATCATCTACACAATGCACCATTAAAACAGGGTATTTTAGATTTTCAATTGTTTCGTATGGCCTGATTTCATCAAGATTTATTCCCTCAAGCCAAATTGAACTCCAAACAATTCCTTGAGATAATAATCCGGCAACAAATCCTGGGATAGGGGTTCTTCTTGGAATTTCACCTGTAATTAAATCTGTAATCATATTGTATGGGCTATCGATGAATATTCCTTTAACATTTTCATCTACATTTCCTGCAAGAATTGCGAGCACAGCCCCATAACTTATTCCATATAATGCTACTTTTTCAACATTTTTTGATGTTTCTAAATAATTTATTGCACCTTTAATGTCTGCAATTTCTTTTACTCCGAGGCCAACTTTAGCTGCGTCGGACAAACCATGACCCCTTAGATCAAAAGTAAATATTGAATAACCCATTGAATGCATATTTTTTAATACTTCTAACCCTGGTGGCACAGTTTGCTCTGATGTATGACCTGCTCTATTACTATCTATGCCATGTAAGTAAATTATTGTATTTTTTGAGTCATTAGGAATCCACCATCCTCTAAGTGTTAACCCACTATTGTCTGTAGATTGAAATTCTACTTCTTCATATTGTAATCCGTAATCTTTTGGAGAAATTTCAGGAAGATTAATTATAGTTTTATATGCAAGACTCGTAATGTATACAGAAATTAGAATATATAATATTGCTAGCATTGCTATCCCTAAAGCAATATAGGTATATTGTTTTTTATATTTCATTGCTTTAATTTGTTCAAGCATGGTTATTCTTTACCAGATTCTTCTAAAATTATCTTCATTCTATCTAATAGCAAGAAAAACATTAAAGCTCTATTTTCATTGCAATAATTATCAAGTTCCATAATAACATTGTCTTTATTGTCTGATTCTGTAAGTGATTCTAGTAGATTGTTATATACATCAGAATAATATTCGAAATTAGCATTTTCAGGGACATTTAAGTTAAGCATCATATTCTCATACCATAAGCAGCTTATTAACTCAGATCTTTTATCACTTACTTCAGTTAAGCTTTTGATAGCTGATTTATTTAAACTTGGGCTTGTTAAACCTAAGCTTGCTGCCGGAATTTGATTTTCTAGTTGATTAGAGTTTGAATTAATTAATTCTATTTTTTGTTTATTATTATTAACACTATATAAGCTAAATATACTAAATATTAAGCTTAATATCGCAAATAGTAATATTCCTGTATTTAAATTATTCATTTTTTTTAAACGCCCCTGCTGGGACTCGAACCCAGGCACACGGTTTAGGAAACCGACGCTCTATCCTCTGAGCTACAGGGGCTCGTTATTATATATTTATTATTTTTTGTGCCGTTAAAAAGAAATTATAAATCGAATTAATTATTTTATAAAGGCATTTAAAATCAATAGATTCGATATTTAAGATAAAAATACATTTTTATTTTGAGTTGATTAATGCTTTAGTGATTTTCAGGGAAATTGGAGTTTCTGAAAGAGTGTGTTGTATTAATAAATTAATTTCGTTTGAATTATCATTTTTGATTAAATTAGCAATTTCAGAAACAGTTTTACCTTTCAGTGATGCTCCGTTAATTTCAAGTATTATATCCCCAGGTCTTATCCCGGAGTTGTGAGCAGGTCCGTTTTTATATATAAAACTAATCATAGTTTCATTATCTGAATTTAATTTTATTTTTGCACCTATTCCATTGTATGGTTTTTTGCCCATCGTGAGATCTTTTTTGCCCATTTCTGGGTCTTTAAATATTTTATGATTTTTTTTCATCATAAGATCTTTTTTACCCATTACTGGTGGTTTATCCATTCTATGATTTTTTTTCATCATAAGATCTTCCTTGCCCATTACTGGTGGTTTATCCATTCTATGCTTACTTATTATTTTTTTATTGCTTGCATTAGTATTATTTGAAATTATCAGGGAGGGTACTATAGCAACACTTAAGACTAAAATGGTAAATATTCCACCTAAAAGATAAAATTTAGAATCTTTTATTTTCATAATTGTTTTCCGTATTAAATTAAATAATTGATTAATGTTAATATGTAATTATTAAGTAATTATTAATAATTTTGTTTTACTGTAATTAATATGAATCAAACTATAGCATTAAAAGACGGATTAATAATCAACGGAACA
>CAZMBU010000157.1:0-2925 GCA_964564565.1 uncultured Dehalococcoidia bacterium
ATATTTGCAATCAATTTATAATTTTGCAAATCTAAAATATTCGCTGGAATAAGTCCAAATAAATTTTTACCTGAATAACCTTTATTGGCAGAAACATCCCAAAATGAAAATGACATATCTGAATTCTCATATTTAACATCTAAATTATTAAGTAAATTAATAAAATACGGATAATTTTTATCATTAAAAACTATAAATCCAGTATCAATTCTCCGGATTTAATCTCATACGTGTTAGTATGCCCACCTAATCTGTTATGTTTTTCAATCAAAGTAATCTTATGACCATCATTACCTAACAAATAACACAAAGTAAGACCAGCTACTCCAGAACCTATAATTCCAATATTCATATCAGTTTCGTTTTAACAAAGCATGTCCAATTAAATATTCATTGCCATTATTAAATTTAAACAATTCTGAACAAGCTAAAATAAATACCATCCATCGATTATAAAAAGTTTTTGAGTTCAAATTACTGTTATTTAAATTAATGTTTAAAATAGAATTTTTATTTGATTTTAACTTTTCCAACCACAATTCTAATGTTCTCGAATAGTTGGTACCCGACTCAGCCCACAAATTATCAACTACCAAAGGGCTTTTTATTTCATGAAAAACATTCAGATTAGGCATTGAGCCTCCTGAAAAAAAATATTTTTCCATCCATGAGTTCGAATTTTGTTCAAATCTGTAAAAATTATTCTTATGACAAAAATAATGTACAAACAAACGACCATTGGGATTTAACCATTGCTCAATTTTATTTAATAATTTCGTCCAATTTTTCATGTGTTCAAACATTTCAATAGAAATTATCCGATCAAATTTACTTTCAAAATCTAAATCATTGATATCTGATCTAATAACTTTTACATTGGTCAATTGCCTTGCTGTAATTTCTTTCTCGATATATTCTTTTTGAAAATATGAGTTCGAAACTGCTGTAAATTGTGATTCGGGAAACAGATCTGCATAATATAACGTTGAAGATCCCCAGCCACAACCAAGATCCAATACATTTTGGTTATTAGTTAAATTTGCTCTTTTAGAAACTAAATCTAACATATTTAATTCCAATTGATTTAAATTTTCATCAGGTTTCAACATTAAAGCAGAGCTATATTTCATTTTTGATCCTAAAATCATAGTAAAAAAATCAACTGGGACTTCATAATGTTGGATATTCGCATCGGCAGAATGTGTACTAATTTTTCCTTCAGAAAATAATCCAATCATATTAGTATTAGAATTTGATACAGCAATACGATTATTTATTTGTAATCTAATAATCATCCTAAGTAAAAACTCAGGAATAAGTCCATAATCTATTAATTTTTCATACCACATAAATATATTTACTTTAAAGGTTTAGAAAATAAAATTTGAGAATTGCCAATCAAATTGTTTTTAAATCCTGCGGCACAATAATCAAAATAATAATTCCATTTTCTGACAAAAATATCATCAAAACCTAATTGATTTATTTTATTAATATTTTCATTAAAATTTATTTTCCAATCATGCAAAGTATTAACATAATTAGTTGAAATATCATTAATTTCAATTACTTTGATTGTTGATTTTTTTTTCGCTAAATCTAAAATTCTATTCAATGGGTGTACCATCCCTCCCGGGAAAATATATTTTTGTATAAAATCTTCCCTGTTTTTATACGAATCAAATCTTTTTTCAGGGATAGTAATAACTTGTACAAACAATTTACCTCCAGGGTTTAAAATTTCTTCTATTTTTTCAAAAAATTGTCCTATTTTGGTATAATCTAATGCTTCTAACATTTCTATAGAAGAAATTTTATCGTATGTTTTATTGATCTTTCTAAAATCTTTCAATTCAAATAAAATATTTTGTCCTAAATTATTTGTTAGAGCATATTCATACTGAGCTTCCGATAAAGTAACTCCATCTACTGAACTACCGGTTTGATTAGAAATTTCAGAACATAATCCGCCCCATCCAAAACCAATATCAAGAACTTTTTCATTTTTACTAATATCCAATTTATTTATAATCAGATCATATTTATTTTTTTGTGCTGTATATAAAGTATCATTTTCATTATATATTGCACATGAATATGTCATTGTAGAATCTAAAAACAATGAAAACATATCGTTACTTAAATCATAATGTTTTCTTATATCTTTACTTTCATCAGATTGCAAAAACAACTTGATTTTTTTAATAATGTTTTTTAAAGATTTTAAAATATTATTAAAAACCACAATCCCATAATTGTTAATAGATATACTAGGGTTATTAGCAAAAAAATCTAAAACTTCAAACAAATTATCAGTATCCCATTTAAAATGCATATACCCTTCTGCTAATCCAATTCCAGGATTAAGTAATAAATCTCTGAACAATGATTCATCATGTATGCTTATTTTTGCAACAGGGTTCTGATTTCTTTTTCCAAAATAAAAAAGTTTATTCGAATTAATCAATGTTATTTGTAAACAATTATTCTGAGCTCTTTTCAGAAGTAAAAATACAATATGTCGGGATATCTGGTTAAAAATAGATTTCATAAAAATATATTACTTAAAATCAACTTATAGGAATTAATCCTTTAGCCTGATAGTATTGTTCATCTGCTTTATAAGAACTTCGGACTAAAGGTCCTGAAACAGCACCTTTAAATCCTAAATCCATAGCTATAGATCTTAATTCAATAAATTCTTCTGGGGTATACCATTTAATAACGTCTGCATGTTTAGGAGTAGGTTTAATATATTGGCCTATAGTTAAGAGATCACAATCTGCAGCCCTTAAATCTTTTAAAGTATTTATAATTTCATCCCATGTTTCTCCTAATCCGACCATCAATCCAGATTTAGTTACACTATACGAATTTAATTCTTTGGCTTTTACTGAACAGAGAAACAAACAGAATGAGAGTTAT
>CAZMBU010000158.1:0-2922 GCA_964564565.1 uncultured Dehalococcoidia bacterium
GTTCCCATTACATTGTATCCGGGAAAAACTTTTTCAGAAGCCTGGAATGTAAATGTAAGAATACTTCCTTGTTCATTCATAATTTCTCTTGCTCCGTGACAAAGAGATACAAAAGAATATGCACTAATGTCCATTGCAAGCTTAAATCCTTTTCTACTTAGATTAAGGTAATCTCCACCCAATTCGTTTTTATCAGCCATAGCTATACTGTGTACTAGCATATCAATCTTATGATTAGAATTATTTAAATCAGCATATAGTTTATTTATGTCATGATCATCTGACACATCACATTCTATAATCATAGGATTATAATTCCATTCTGATGTTAGTTTTAACAAATTTTCCTTCATTTTTTCGCCATAAACGGAAAAGATTATTTTTGCTCCTGATTTATGTAATTTATTTGCTGTATGCCAAGCTATACTTCTATGATTAGAAAAACCAAATATTAATGCAGTTTTATTATTTAAATTTATTTCAAACACATTTTCTCTCTTTGGTTAATGTTAATTAAGATGTACAGGTTTATTAAACAAGCTGTTTAGTTTTTTAATATCTGTAATTAATTTGGTTTTTTCATTTTTTGATAAGTTTGGTAGAGGTGGTATTGGGGATCCGCAATCTATATCTAATCTATAAGATATGATTTCTTTTATAGTAGCATGCATTCCGAAATCTCTTATTATATTTGAGAATTGAGTTGCTTCTTCTTGGGATTTGATAGATTGATCAAAATCTTTATTATTAAATAGATCCCAAATTTTTACCCATAGTTCAGGAGCAGCATTTAAAGGACCATCTATGCATCCCGAAGCACCGAGTGTTAAGGCAGGTAGCATTAATGCTGCATTGCCAATAAAACACGATAGGCCAAGTTTTACAAAACCTCTTAAGTCTGTAAATTTTGGACCAGAATGCTTTAACCCTGCCACATTAGGGATTTCTGATTTGATGATTCCCATTGTTTCGGGAATAATTTCTGTCCCAGTAGATTGAGGTAAATTATATACAAAGAATGGTAAATTCCCCGAAGCATCTGATATAGCTTTATAGTGGTTTATTATAGTTTCTATAGATGGCCCATAAAAAAATGGGGGAACCGCACAAATAGCATGTGCGCCAGAATCAGCAGCTGAGTATGCCAAATCTTGAGAAAGTTTTGTTGTTAAGGCTCCTACGTGAGCAATAATTTTAGCTCTATCATTGCTTTGATCTACAGCGGATTTAATCACTTTTTTTATATCTTCAGGTTTTACATAAACACTTTCTCCTGTACCGCCTGATACCCAAAAACCATGAACTCCTGCTTGTATATTGAATTCAACTACTTTTCTGAATTCTTCTTCTTTAAAGCTGTTTGTTTTGTCTAAAGGGGTTATTATTGCCGGATAAACACCTTCGAATTCCATATTTTACCTACATGTTAAATTTTTATAATAAATATTCATTATAGATTAAAATATAAATCTATAATTTGTAAATCACTTGAAACTAATCAGTGAAAAATTTCAGATCATTATATTGACTTATTTCAACTTTATTTACTAGGCTATTTAAGCTTATCTTCTTAAAGAGATTCTTTTAAAAGTATCTGCGTATTGCATTCCTTGTTCTCTTCCTCTAGTTTTCCTCCATTCACCTACTCTTTCTTTTACTTCTTCTTTAGACCTTCCTCCCATTTGAGATAAATGGCAATAGAGCGCGTCTATTGATTGGTTTATTGTGTCAGAGATATCTATAATTATATCTGGATCTGGATGTCCCATAATCCATACTTCCTCAACTTTATGAGGTTCTAAATTTTCATCGTTAAATAATTCAGGGAAAGTTTTGTGATCTCTTGCTGTTGGGAAAACTGCTGCCATAGCTGCTTCTCCTGCTGCAATATGATCTGGGTGTCCAAATCCCCATGAACCGTCTAAATTTCTCATAGGATATTGGCATATTAAAATTTCTGGTTTATGGATTCTGATTTGTCTTGCTATATCTTTTCTAAGTTCTAGTGAGGGAGTTAAATATGAATCTGGATATGCCAAAAAAGCAATATCTTTTAATCCTAAAACTTTTCCTGCTTCTGTCTGTTCAGTTTTTCTTATTTTAGCTACATCAGATTCAGATAAAGTTTCATCTTCAGAACCTTTACTTCCATCTGTGCACATCACATATACCATTTCACAGCCTGAATTTACTAGTTTTGCAACTGTACCAGAACATCCATATTCTGCATCGTCAGCATGCGCAACTACAACCATACCGGATTTCATATTTAATTCATTAGTAATATTTTCCATTTCAATTTATCTTTATAATTTATTAATAATAAATATTTTAAATTAATGTTGGGAATTTGTTATATAAAAAATTAAAAAAAGGACAAACTAAATATGTTATTTTTATACAATGAATGTTTTAATAAGCAAAAATATCAATTTATGTAATGAATATTAGAATATCAGGCGGGCAATTTAAGGGATTTAAATTGAATAATAAAAAATCTCCCGATTTAAGGCCTACTATGGAATCAGTAAGGTTAGCAATTTTTTCTATTTTGGATTCAAAATTTAATGGTATAAGTAATCAAGCAGTATTTTTAGATTTATATTCTGGTACTGGGATTATGGGGGCTGAAGCTTTAAGTAGAGGAGCTGATAAAGCTATCTTTATAGAAAAGAATAGATCTTATTGTAACAAAATTAAAGAGAATTTAAAGAAATTGAATTTATTAAATAGAGCTGAAATTTTATGTGGATCAGTATTTGCGAATTTATCAAAAATTAATAATCAAGTAACTCATATTTTTATGGATCCACCTTATATATTTAATGATTACAAAAAAGTACTATATGAAATTGAAAATAATAATATTTTGAATAATAATGGGATAATAATTATAGAAATGAGAAATAAATTAGCGGATAC
>CAZMBU010000159.1:0-2898 GCA_964564565.1 uncultured Dehalococcoidia bacterium
CGATACAATAATTAACGCTTTAATAGGGATGAAAATTAAATTTGAACCTTATTTAGGAAAACCAAAACCATGGCTAGTTCACAGACTAGATAAAGATACATCTGGATTACTTATCATAGCAAAAAATGAGTCTACCTATAATTATTTAACAAAAATCCAAAAAGAACGGATGATAAAAAAGCAATATATGGCAATTGTACAAGGAATACCTAATTCATCTAAGGCAATAATTGATGCACCAATAGGGAGAAATAAACTTAACAGAAAAAAAATGAGTATAAAAAAAGAAGGGCGGTATGCTTTAACTGAATATGAAATATTAAAATCTAAAAATAATATGTCATTATTAAACATAACTTTACTTACTGGAAGAACACATCAGATAAGAGTACATTTAAACGCAATTGGACATCCTATAATTGGGGATAATGTTTATGGTAAAAAATCAAAATATGTAAACAGGCAGATGTTACACGCGTACAAATTAAATTTCAAAGACAATAAAAAAAATAATATTACAGTACAAAGTGAACCAGAAAAAGATATGAAAGAATTCATTGAATTTTATTTCAACAACTGATACAAATTAATATTACAAACATACAAATTACTAAACATGAAAGAAGTAAGAGTCAGATATGCACCCAGCCCTACAGGGGATCCGCATATAGGAAATATCAGAAGTGCAATATTTAATTGGTTATTTGCAAAAAATAACAATGGGAAATTTTTAGTCAGAATTGAAGATACTGATCAGGCAAGATTAGTAGAAAATGGTATTCAAAAACAGAAAGACTCATTAAAATGGTTTGGATTAGATTGGGATGAAATATATATACAATCTGAAAGATTAGAAATTTATTCAAAATATGCCGAACAACTTTTAGAAGAAGAAAATGCTTATAGATGCTTTGCAACTCAAGAAGAACTAAACAAATTAAGAGAAGAACAAAAAAAATCCGGAAAAATCACCAGATATGACAATAGATACAGAGATTACGATACAAAACTATCGGAAGAAAGATCTAAATCTGAACCTTATGTAATTAGGTTTAAAAGCCCCCAAAAAGGTATAACAAAATGCTTAGATAGCATAAGAGGAGAAATTGTATTTGATAATAAAGAAATGGATGATTTTATAATTATAAAATCAGATGGATATCCAACTTATCATTTTGCTAATGTTATTGATGATTATTTAATGAATATTTCACATGTAATGAGAGCAGAAGAATGGCTCCCCAGTTTCCCTAAACATGTCAACATTTACAACTCATTAAATTGGCAAATGCCAATATTTGTGCATTTGCCAATGATACTAGCTTCAGACAAGACTAAACTAAGTAAAAGACATGGAGCAACATCTGTAGAAGAATTTAAGCAAGCCGGTTATTTAAATACAGCGATGTTTAATTTTCTTGTATTACTAGGATGGGCTTTAGATGACAAAACAGAAATGTTTAGTATAAATGAATTAATTAAAGTATTTGATATAAGTAAAATTTCTAAATCTCCAGCTATTTTTAACAAAGAAAAATTAGACTGGTTTAACGGACGATATATTCTTAATTTAACACATGAAGATTTCGGGAAAGAAATTAACAATTATTTCAAACAATTTTTAAATAGTAATAAATATAAAGCAATTCAAAGTTACAACATAAATGATATTTCTGTAATGATTAAACAAAGATGCAAAACTCTTAATGATGCAATTATGTTAACTGAATTTTTATATCAAGAACCTAAATTCAAATCTAAATCAGAAATACAAATTATGTGTGATACTCCTGAGCAATGCCAAAGCATTCTTGCCAACTCAATAAATTCTTTAAATGAAATTCAAGAATTTACAACAGAAAGTATAGAATCTACTTTGAAATCATTAATGAATACACTTGAAGTTAAACCGAAACATTTATTAGGAACTTTAAGAATAGTAATTACAAATCAAAAAATCAGTCCCCCAATATTTGATTGCTTATATATACTAGGGAAAAAAGAATCAATCAAAAGAATACAATCTGCAATAGATTATCTTTAAGTTATACTTGACACAAATTTTAGAAATTATATACTTTTCATGAACCATACCCGAGAGGAAGATTTTGGACCAAATTATAAATTTCATAAAAGACGATCTGAAAAAAGCTATCAAATCGCAAGATAATTTAAAAAAATCCGTTTACAGATTTATCCTTTCAGCTATTCACAATGAAGAAATAAAGCTCGGTAAAGAATTAGATAATAATATGGTAATTAAACTCATGATCAAACAAGCTCAACAAAGAAAAGATAGTATGGAAGCATTCAAATTAGGATCTCGAGAAGACTTAATTAACAAAGAAGCTCAAGAATTAAAAATTATAGAACAATTTTTACCTGCTCAAATTGACGAGAGTCAAATAAAAAACCTTGCACAGCAAACAATTGATGAAGTAGGTGCTGAATCTGTAAAAGATCTTGGCAAAGTAATGCCAATTCTTATGAAAAAACTTGCAGGAAAAGCCGAGGGTAAAATTGTTAATAAAGTTGTTACCGAATTATTGAGTTAATAATATGCAAAAAAAGAAATTTGGAATAATAATCTTCCCTGGAACTTGGAGTGATAAAGATTGTTATTATGCAATAAATAATATTTTAAATAATGAAGCTAGATATATATGGCACAAAGAAACTAATGTTGATGATCTTGACTGCTTAGTTTTACCTGGAGGATTTTCATACGGTGACTATCTTAGACCAGGTGCAATTGCAAGATTTTCTCCAATTATGAAAGAAATAATAAATTTTGCTAAAAAAGGAAAACCTGTAATTGGCATATGTAATGGATTTCAAATATTATGTGAAGCAAAACTTTTGCCTGGAATTTTATTACCAAATGATGTTTTAGAATTC
>CAZMBU010000160.1:0-2844 GCA_964564565.1 uncultured Dehalococcoidia bacterium
ATATTTTTCAAATAGATCTAGTTATTCTGATAAAAATCAAGTTTTATTAGGAACTGGTGTAAGAATTGAAGACGATATTTTAGTTACCAAAAATGGCTATATAAATTTATCTACTGAAATAAGCTATAGATAATCAATTTATTTGGCAGCATTTTTTACTAAATCATCCACAACTTCTGGTTCTGCCAGTGTAGATGTATCACCAATACTATCTAAATCTTTTTCAGCAATTTTTCTTAAAATTCTTCTCATAATTTTTCCACTTCTGGTTTTTGGAAGAGCAGGTGCCCATTGAACATTATCCAAATTAGCTATGGGCCCTATCTGTGTTCTTACTTGTTGAACTAATGCTTTTTTTAATTCATCTGTTGGTTCTACATCTTGATTCAAGGTGACAAATGCATATATACCTTGACCTTTTATTTCATGAGGAAATCCAACCACAGCTGATTCTGCTACATCCTTGTGTAAAACTAAAGCTGATTCAATTTCTGCTGTTCCTAATCTATGACCAGAGACATTTATTACATCATCAACCCTGCCTGTAATCCAGTAGTAACCATCTTCATCTCTTCTACAGCCATCTCCTGTAAAGTAATAACCTTTATATGTAGTAAAGTAAGTATTGTAAAATCTTTCAGGATCTCCATACACACCTCTCATTTGCCCAGGCCAGGAGGATTTTATACATAAATTACCACTAGTCGCACCTTTCAATTCATTCCCTTCATTATCAACTAGTAAAGGCTCAATTCCAAATAAAGGTTTTGTAGCAGATCCAGGTTTTAATTTTGTAGCTCCGGGTAGGGGAGATATAAGAATTCCACCAGTTTCAGTTTGCCACCAAGTATCTACGATTGGTAATTTTGATTTACCAATTACATTGTAATACCAAAGCCAAGCTTCAGGGTTTATTGGTTCTCCTACAGTTCCTAATAATTTTAAAGAATCAAGTTTTCTTTTAGCAACATGATGATCACCCATTCTTGCAATAGCTCTTATAGCAGTGGGAGCAGTATAAAATATGTTAACTTTATGTTTGTCTACCACATCCCAAAACCTTCCCCAATCTGGATATTGAGGGACCCCTTCAAACATAATACTTGTAGCCCCGTTAGATAAAGGTCCATAAATAATATAAGAATGACCAGTGATCCATCCTATATCTGCAGTACACCAAAAGATATCTCCTTCCTTATAATCAAAAACATATTTGAAAGTCAGAGTTGTATAAACAATGTACCCACCTGTTGTATGCATTACACCTTTGGGCTGTCCTGTAGATCCAGAGGTATATAAAATGAATAGAGGATCTTCTGCATCCATTTCTTCAGCTGGACATATATCAGAAATTGAACTGTCATTAGTTTCATCATCCCACCAAAAATCTCTTCCAGGCATCATATTTGTATCTTCACCTGTACGTCTGACAACAATACATTTTTCAACATTAGTATCTTCCATAGCAGTATCAGCATTAGATTTTGAAGGAACAGATTTTCCTCCTCTTACTCCTCTGTCAGCACATATTAGAAGTTTTGGTTTACAGTCTAAGATTCTACTTTTAAGTGAATCTGAGCTAAATCCTCCGAATACAACGGAATGAATTGCTCCAATTCTGGCGCACGCGAGGACAGCTATGGATAATTCAGGAATCATTGGCATATATATAATAACTACGTCACCTTTTTTCACATCATGTTTTTTTAATACATTGGCAAATCTTGAGACTTCTTTATGTAATTCTTTGTAAGTATAGGATTTGTCAAGATTTGGATCATCGGATTCCCAAATTATTGCTTTCTGATCTCCTCTTTCTTCTAGGTGTCTGTCAATGCAATTATAAGTGACGTTTAATTTCCCACCTAAGTACCATTTTATATCGGCTGTATTAAAGTCATAATCCATAACTTTATCCCATTTTTTAGTCCAATCAACTTTTTCCGCCTGTTCAGCCCAGAAATTTTCAGGGTCGTCTATTGATTGTTTGTACATTTCTTCATATTTTGCAGTGTTTATATAAGCATTCTTTTTATACTCATCTTTGATATCTATTATGTCACTCATTCATTTCTCCAATAAATTAATTTACTGATAACTTATATTATTTGATTTTAAGCTATAATATTTTGGATGACAAGTTTTTGAATTTTATTTTTACATATAAGATTAATACTAATAGAAATTCAATTTTAAATTTAAATTTGTAGTATTTCTTTAGCCTAAAAGAGGAAAAATGAATTATAGCCTAATCAGCTGGAATGTTAATGGTATTCGCGCTTCTTACAAAAAAGGTTTTAAAGATTGGTTATTAAAAGAAAATCCCGATATATTTTGTGCTCAAGAAACAAAAGCAAACATTGATCAATTACCACCTGATCTTGTAAATATTGCTGATTATATTTCATATTACCATTCAGCTGAAAGAAAAGGTTATAGTGGGGTTGCTGTTTATTCAAAATATAAGCCAGAGCAATTTTCTTCAGGATTTGGAGACAAATACTATGATAATGAAGGAAGAACTATCATTGTTAATTTTAAAGATTTTATTTTGTTTAATGTTTATTTTCCAAATGGGCAAAGATCAGATGAAAGATTACAGTACAAATTAGATTTTTATGATTCTTTTATTGATCAATTAATTAAATTGAAAAATGATGGCCACAAAATAGTAATATGTGGTGATGTTAATACAGCCCATAAGGAAATTGATTTGGCCAGACCAAAAGAAAATTCGGATGTTTCTGGATTTCTACCAATCGAAAGGCAATGGATAGATAAATTAATAGAAAATAATTTTGTTGATACATTTAGATTATTTGATCAAAATCCGGATAATTATAC
>CAZMBU010000161.1:0-2839 GCA_964564565.1 uncultured Dehalococcoidia bacterium
TAAACCATTATCTGAACCAATTATTGAAGTTCCCGATGATTTAGATAGAAATTTAATGATTACATCAGTGGATTCCCTAATAAATTGGGGAAGAAAATCATCTGTTTGGCCCTTAACTTTTGGACTTGCTTGTTGCGCATTTGAGATGATGGCAAGTGCCATGTCAAGATTTGATTTAAGTAGATTTGGAATGGAAGTATTTCGAGCTTCCCCAAGGCAAGCAGATTTGATTATAATCGCGGGTACTGTAACTTGGAAAATGGCTCCAGTAATAGAAAGAGTTTATAATCAAATGCCAGATCCAAAATGGGTAATATCTATGGGTGTTTGTGCAACTAGCGGAGGTCCTTATTATCAAAGTTATAGTGTTGTCCCAGGAGTTAATCATATAATTCCCGTTGATGTTTACGTCCCTGGTTGCCCACCAAGACCCGATGCTCTCCTTTATGGAATAATGATGTTACACGAAAAAATAAAAAGGTATAAAAATTTAGATTTAAAGCAATTATTTGAATAGTATGACAAAATTCCTTAACTTAAATACAGTTGTGCAAAATTTACCTGATACTTTGAAAAATGAAGTTAGTATAGAAAATGGTAGTTTATATGTAAATAATAATTTTATATTGGAATTTTGTAAGGAATTAAAAAATAATAATAAATTTCAATTTAATTATTTAAAATCCATTAGTGCTGTAGATTATGTTGAATTTTTTGAAATTGTTTATCATTTGGACTCATTAATTACGAATACTAGCTTGGTTTTGAAATCAAAATTGTATGGCAGGGATGGAAATTCAATTAATTCAGTTATTTCAGTATGGAAAGGTGCAGAATTGCAAGAAAGAGAGATATGGGATTTGATGGGAGTTTATTTTGAAGGGCATCCTAATATGAAAAGGATATTATTATGGGAAGGATTTCAAGGACATCCTTTAAGAAAAGATTTTTTAAAATAGGGGATTGATTTGTCATTAAATAGTGAATTAGTAACAATAAACTTTGGTCCGCAGCATCCTAGTATGCATGGGGTATTTAGATTACGAGTTACATTAGATGGAGAAACCATTGTAGATCTTGAACCAGTTTTCGGCTACCTGCATAGAGGAACAGAAAAACTTGCAGAAGAAAGAACCTATGTCCAGATTGTAACATTAACAGATAGATTGGATTATGTGGCTTCGATGTCAAATAATTTAGCTTATGTTTCTGCTGTTGAAAAATTATGTGATATTGAAGTACCTAAAAGAGCAAGTTATATTAGAGTAATAGTTGCTGAACTACAAAGGATAGCAAGTCATCTTATGGCTACTGGATTTTTATTAAATGATCTGGGGGCTTTTGGAACACCGCTTATGTATTGTTTTAGAGAAAGAGAAAAAATTCTTGATATGTTCGAGATTTTATGTGGTGCTAGGATTACTTTAAGTTATATGAGACCTGGAGGCATTTTCCAGGATACCCCTGATGAATTTTGGAGTAATTTGGAATTATTTTTAGAGTCCATGCCCAATCAAGTAGATGAATTGGAAAGTTTAATAACAGGTAATGAGATTGTTTTATCAAGGACAAGAGATGTAGGGATTCTGACACCAGAACAAGTGATTGACGCTTCGTTATCTGGCCCCATGCTTAGAGCTTCGAGGGTAAAATGGGATTTACGTAAGGCAAATCCTTATGAAATATATGATGAATTAGATTTTGATATTCCAATTGGCGCTACAGGAGATACATTTGATAGGTATTTAATTAGAGTCAAAGAGATGCGAGAAAGTATCAAAATAATTACTCAGTGCATTAATTTGATTAAGCCTGGTCCTGTAAGAAATGAAGATGTACCTCTTATTATTAGAGCACCGGAAGGAGAAGCATATGCAGGAATTGAAGGGCCAAAAGGGGAATTAGGATTTTATTTAGTTAGCGATGGAGGCATATCTCCATATAGATGTAAGATCAGAGCCCCTTCCTTTTTAAATTTGACTTTGCTTAAAGAAATGACTGTAGGCGGTAAAATTGGGGATTTGATTGTTAATTTTGGAAGTATAGATATTGTTTTGGGAGAGGTAGATAGATAATTCATGAGAAAAGTAGGTTATTTTGATTAGTTTTAATACATTAAATTTATTTTTGGTTGATTTATTGTCATTTTTGCCTGGGAAATTAGTTTTTATCATCTCCGGGTTAATTATGTCTGTGGCTATTTGCACATTTTTGATTGGATTAGGTTCAGTATATACTTGGTTTGAAAGACGGGTCATTGCTAGATTTCAAAATCGACCTGGGCCAAATAGATGGGGCCCTTTTGGTATCTTGCAACCTATAGCTGATGCCGTGAAATTGCTTCTTAAAGAAGACATTATTCCAGCAGCAGCTGACAAAATGGTTTTTATTGCAGCACCTATAATATTCCTTTGCACAACTTTATTAGTTTATGCGTTTCTCCCTCTTGGATCAGACTCGCAACTTGGAAATATCAATGTTGCTTTACTGTTTGTGTTAGGTATTACGTCAGTTAATGCTTTGTCAGTATTTATGGCAGGATGGGCTTCAAGGAATAAATATTCAACTTTAGGAGCTATTAGAGCGGTTGCTATGCTAATTAGTTATGAAGTTCCTATGGCAATCTCATTAATGGGAATAGTTATGGTATCGCAATCATTAAGTTTAGTTGGAATTGTAAATGCTCAGTCTAGTATTCCTTTTATTATTTCACAACCTTTGGGAGCTATGACTTTCATGATAGCTGCTATTGCTGAAATGAGCAGAGCCCCATTTGATATGATTGAATCAGAATCTGAGCTTATTGGAGGATATATTACAGAATATGCTGGTATGAAAT
>CAZMBU010000162.1:0-2813 GCA_964564565.1 uncultured Dehalococcoidia bacterium
CGTCAATTTCACCAGTTTGTAGTCCAGCAATTCTTACCTCGTTTTGAGGTACAGCTTTTACAATAACTTTTCTTGCCTGTGGTGCTGGGAATTCCCAGTGACCATCCCAGGCATTAAATACTGCGGTATCATCTCTAACCCAACTTTCAACTTCATAAGGACCTGTGGCAACAACATTTTCTTTTGCCCAAGCCTCATCATTCGCATCAAAAGCATCCTTAGAGTGAATCACAACACCAACGAAACCACCTGTGTTCATCAGGTTGTTTACCCATGCAACATCAAAGTTTTCAAATACAAAATTTACATTTGAACCATCAGCTACAGCAGGATTTTTACCAAAAAGTGATGCAAAGTTTGCAGCACTTGGAGCAATACTGTGTGGGGTAATCATTGGATTTGTTTTATTATAACTATGAACAACGTCATCAGCAGTCATTTCTCCATAACCTTTATGGAATTGAACACCACTTCTGATTTTTACACTCAATGTAGAAAGATCATCAGACAGAGTATAGCTTTCAGCTAATTGACCTGCCTCATAATTAATTCCTCCACCATCTTTCCATCTCCATGTGAATAAGTCTTCACCAATTCCCCAAGCAACGGAATCATAAGCACCGCAATAAACAGTGTTGATACCATGTGGGCATTGTAGAGTGGATTGAGCAAAAACGATTGTTCCTTTTTCTTGCTTACTAGCACCAGGACCTTTTGTACTTTCCGGTGCTGCTGCAGGTGCTGCTGCAGGTGCTGCCGCAGGTGCGGCTGCAGGTGCAGCTGTTGTAGTTTCTTCTTCAGAAGAACAAGCTAACGCAAACAACAAAACAGCAGAAACAAGAAATATAGGGGCGAAACGCCTCAAATTTTTCATATTATGCCTCCTTTAGGCTTATAAACCTTAATATGTTAAAACCTTTTAGGTGGTCATCTTAATGTATATGCATATATATATCAACTTCATTCTTCTTCATAAGTGTTTAAATAGGAATAAAAAACTTATTTAGCACAATTTCCATTAAATTAGGAGATCAAATCACTTCTTATTTACAGGGTTATTTAATAACAAGCTAAAAAATACCATAAATATTGACATTAAAAAATAAATCCAAAAAGCTGATGTATAGCTAGAATTAATGTCAAATATAATGCCCGAAACCATTACACCTGTTGCTGCACCTACAGTAGTGATCGGATTAGTAACCCCCCGTATCTTACCCAAAGAATCAGTTCCATAAAAATTTGCATAAGCTACCGAAGGAACAGTTAGCATACCTCCCATAGCAAATCCAAAAAAAACTGAAGATAAAATAGCCAAATATATATCAAAAGTATAAATCAAAGTTAACAAAGCTATCATTGAGCAAACAAAGACACCTGAAAACGCATATTTAATATTGATCCTGTCACAAATTAATCCCCATATAAAGCTTCCTAAGCCTGTAGAAAGTGCATTGAAAGAGATAGCTAAAGAAGATAATCCTATGCCTATATCTCTATCTAATAAAAAAGCAGCCTGATGAGTGTTAACACCTGAATGAAAAAAATACAATACACCAGTTCCTATAGCAAGAATCCAAAGTGCTTTTGTTTTCAAAGCTTCTGATACTGAGAAATTAACAGGGATACTATCTGTTTTTTCCTCATTGTTTACATCTATTCCAAATGATGATGGTTCCTCGTAAACCAATAAAAGACAAGGGAGTAAAGCAATTAAAATTACAAAAAATCCATTATACTCCCAGGCAGATCTCCATCCATAATTAACAATAAAAATTCCTGATAATAATGGAAATGCAAACATACCAATAGAATGCATAGCATATAAAAGCCCATTTGCTTTTCCACGCTGAAGTACAAACCACTTTGCAGTAATTATTGAACCTCCAACCATCATAGGGGTTGTAAAAAACATACGTAGAATTGCAATTAAAACATATAATAAAATCCATTCATTTACATATGACATTGCATATGTGCAAATACCCATAGTTACAACACTTAAAATAAGTATTTGCCTAGTTTTTTTCAAATCAAAAAAATATCCAAAAGGCATTGAAGATATTGCCGCTAACACACTTCCTATTGATACAGCTCCAGAAAATATAGTTCTTGAAATTTTCAAATCATCAGACATCGGAACAATAAATATAGATAAATTCAAACTACCTGCTGCTGTATTTGCTATTTGAACTAATCCAATCCCTACTAATACATACCATCCAAAATACATACTAGATTTTTCTTTAATTTTATTTGAAATAGATTTCAAAATTATTTATTCACTCTGAAATTTGTATTGCATTAAAATAGCATTTTCAGTAGGAGTTGAATAGTAATTTTCTCTTATATTATATTCAATAAATCCAAATTTTTGATAGAATTTCAAAGCTTTAAAATTTGTTTCTCTTACCTCAATATAAGCAGAATTTATTTTATCGTTTAAATGTTCGCAAACATAGCATAAAAGTTTACTCGCAAATCCTTTATTTCTAAATTCATCCAAAACAGCAAGATTATATATATTTAATTCATCATGAATAATTTGGCCCGAAATATATGCAATTTTTAAATTATTTAAGATACCTATAAATATATAATAATTGTTATCCTTATAAGTTTTTAAAATATTTTCATAAATATTTTTATGATTATATGAAAAAACACTCCTTTCAAATTCATCAAGCCAACCAGAATCATTCAAATTTGCTTCTTGAACAGAAAAAATCTCATCTTGAATCAAAATGTTTATTACAATAAATATTTAGTTAAAAATTATGCAATTGAAGTGTAAGCTTCAATTCTGTTAGTTT
>CAZMBU010000163.1:0-2796 GCA_964564565.1 uncultured Dehalococcoidia bacterium
ATTATGGGGATTTTATAGTACATATTTTTGATGAAAAAAACAGAGAAAAATATTCTATTGAAAATGTTTGGGAAAAATCTAAGGAAATAGTTAGAATTCAATAATTAATTTAACAATTAAAAATAAATCAAATAATAAAAATAAGGAAGGAAAATAATGCCAACAGGTAAAATTAAATGGTTTAATCCATCAAAAGGCTACGGATTTATTGGAGCCGATGATGGAGGGAAAGATGTTTTTGTTCATATCTCAGCACTTAACGATGCTGGTATAGACAAATTAGAAGAAGGTGATTCAGTTTCTTATGAAATTGGTCAAAACAGAGGAAAAGAAAACGCTACAGATCTAAAAAAATTATAGAAATAATTTATTCTAATATCCATTTATCTATATTTTTTTCGTAATCTACTAATTCAGATTCTGTAAAAAAGATTTGTAATTCTCTTTTTGCGGATTCTGTAGAGTCAGATCCGTGAATTAAATTCATTGATAATGATATTCCAAAATCTCCCCTGATAGTGCCTGGCGCTGCATCAGATGGGTTTGTATTTCCCATAATATTTCTAATTTTCTGAACACAATCTGGGCCTTGGAAAGCTATAGCGATGATGGGCCCCGATGTTATAAAAGATACCAAATCATTAAAAAAAGGTTTTGTTTTATGTTCTTTGTAATGCTCATGTGCTTTTGTTTGATCAAGAATCATTAATTTCAAACCGATAATTTTAAATCCAATTTTTTCTATTCTATTTATTAGTTCTCCTGACAAATTTCTCTGTATTGAATCAGGTTTTAATAATACTAATGTTCTTTCCAATGTTATTCTCCTTTATTTAGAGTTTTTATAGCTGATGATATTTGACCTGATTTGGCATATACCGGATTAATACTTGTTGTTTCTATATTATTTAATAAACATTTATATTTTTCTTCTATTTGTATTATAGATTGAATTTTGTTAGTAGTCAGCGATATAAGATTTTCTAATTTATTTTTTTTAATGTATTCATTTGTTTTTATATTTGGACTAGAACTAACTATAATGGTATTTTCTTTTTTCAAAAAATTCACAATATCATTTGCTGTAATTATTTCAAATGAGATATATTCTTTTTGATTTTCATAATTAATATCATCATAATTATTAAAAATTTTTGAATAGAAAGTCCCTTTTGAACATTCTGTAATTGACATAACTTTCTGATTTTTGCCAATGAATTCTAATCCAGAGCTTAATAATTCTGGAATTGGTATTAATGGAATTCCTAAAATAATACTTAATCCTTTTGCTGTACTTATTCCTATTCTCAAAGAGCTAAACCCACCAGGTCCAATTACAACAAATATTTTACTGCAAGATTGTATATTGAGATTGTTCTTTTCAATTAATGAATTTAAATTTGGTAATAATGTTTTGGATTCATTGTTATTGGATTGCCACTCATATTTAGAAAGTATTTTCTTATTATTTAAAAGCGCTATTAAAGTATTAGGAGTGGAAGTGTCTATTAAGATTTCAAAATTGTTTGTATTATTTTTCATTGTTATTCTAGATTAAAATTTATATTTCCCACTGAATTTATCTTGATAGTTCTACTATCGTTATTTTTTGTTTTTGAAATATTTATTTTCAAATATTCTTTGTTAATAAATTCCAGTCCTATTTCAGGCCATTCTATAATCTTCACAGAATTCATATTCAAATAATCCTCAATTCCAAAACCTAGCAAACTTGCTATATTGTTTAACCTATAAAAATCCATATGTTGAATTTTGTACTTCACATCATATTCTTTAACTATTACAAAAGATGGACTTCTGGGCCATCCTTTGTATCCTAACCCTTTAATCAAACCCTGAGACAAAGTAGTTTTACCCGAACCTAATTCTCCGAATAGTAATATTATTTCATCGCCTTTAAGTTCAGAGGCTATTTTTTTTCCAATTATTAAAGTTTCTTGAGCTGATTTACTTTTGATTATTTTTGTTTTCATTTAATATATTTTTATTCTTATTATATTAATTATAAATTTGTGAATGTAAATAAATATATAAATATTCAGGGAAATCAACTCTTGATTCCTAATTCGGATAAACTTAATAATGAAACAGAAAATATTATTTTCTTTTTACATGGATATGGTGCTAATCAATCTGATTTAGTATTTATGTCAGAATCTCATCCATTTAATAACTCTTTATGTGTTTTTCCACAAGGATTTTACAAACTTGATAATCCATATCAATTTGAATCTTATTCTTGGGGAGATATCGGAAATTATGACAATATCATCAAAAGTGCTGAATTACTAAATTCAATAATAAATGAATTTATTTCAACAAATAAATTTAATAAAATCCCTGAAATTTCAATTGTTGGGTTTTCGCAAGGAGGTATGTTGGCTCAAATATTAGCTATTCATTATTTAACTAAATTAAATAATTTGATTTTGTTATCTACTTTATTACCACCGATTATGTATGATTATAGTGGATCATATCCACCTATTAATAAAATATTTGTCAGTCATGGCACAGAAGATAATGTTATTGATCCTGGCAATGCTGATTCAATTTTTGATTATTATAAAAAATACAATTATTATGTAGAAATTAAAAAATATAATATGGGACATACAATACATGACGATTTATTTGAAGATTTACAAGGATATTTATTTTAAACATTAGGAGTTTATATGAGAAATTTTATCAAAGATCTGAAATCAAAAAACAAAATAGCAAAGGGATGTACTTTAGTTTATCCTTCTCCAGATGTAGTCGAATTGCTTGGCT
>CAZMBU010000164.1:0-2790 GCA_964564565.1 uncultured Dehalococcoidia bacterium
GCTCATTTGCGTTTTTAACTCCTGATTAAATTTTTCTAAATCTTGTCCACTAAAAACAGGAGAAACATAAGTCGTGAAAGAAGAACCTTCGTTTGTTAGGACTAGCTCATATTTACCGAAAGCGGCTGTTTGGTTCAGTGTTACATTTTCCCATTTTTTCATAACTGAAGAATGATCTTTATCAATAAAAATTTCTAATGCTGTAATTAATCCTATTATCTCTTCTTTTGATACTTTGGCTACCCTGCCAATTCCTTCATTGTTTGGTGCTGAATGTAAAAAAGCTGCATCAATCAGATGTTTTTTACCACATAAAATTCCTGTTGATTGAGGGCCCCTTAGACCTTTTCCTCCGCTGTATGCAACCATATCAGCACCCTTAGAAATAAATCGTCGTAAATTTTCAGGAGGAGGTAATAATGCAGCAGCGTCTACTATAACAGGTATTGAATGCTTGTTTGCTATTTCGATTACTTTTTCAATTTCAATAGCGCCAGCTTGCTTTGGGCCATATACATAAATTATGCCAGCAGTTTTTTCATTAATGTTTGATTCAAGTTCCCATTCATTAGTTCCACCAGTATTTCCAATTTCTATTAATTTAGCTCCTGCATTTCTATAGTTATGATCATAATTTGTTCTATGTGATCTGTGAATTATAAATTCGTTTTTTAAACCATCTGTATTTGGTAATTGGTCTATATATTTAGGGTTTGATCCGGCCATACAAGCTGCAGTTTGTAGCATTAATGCTGACGCTGCACCTGCAGTTACAAGCCCTGCTTCTGCACCAGTGAATTCAGCAATAACTTCTCCCGCCGCCATATTTAATTCTTTCATGTCTACAAACCATTCTGATGCTTTTTCCATGGCATCTACCACTCCTTTAGGCATAATACTTCCACCAAGCATCGTAAGATACGAAGCACAATTTATTACTCTTCGGACCCCAAGTTTATTATAGTATTCATTTTTTAATATAGACATACGAACCTCTCTTTTTTGACTTCATAACTTTCCCATATTTTTTATATTTCTTGTGTAATGATTATCTGAATTATATATATCTAACAATTTATTTTAGAATATAGCAAGTATTTTTTTCTCTCGGTAGTAAAAAACTATTTTAAATATTAAATGAAAAATATATATTTTATCGAATAATTTAAATTTTGAATTATAATTGATCACATCATACATTATGGTTTCATTATTTTCATATTTGAATATATGATTGTGTTCCCAGTAATTAAAAGGACCTTTGATTTGCAAGTCTGTAAATAATTTGTTTTTCTCATAATTTTTAATAAGTATTTCCAATTTATTTTTGATACCAAATACATCAATTTCTATAATAAAAACTTCATTTTTAGATATTTTTTTTTCAGGTGTACACGAAACTTTTATAAACCAGGGAGTTAAAAGGTTTATATTTTTTGGATTTGAATAAAAGTCGAAGATTTTGTTCAATGGTTGATTGAGCTGAGTTTTATATTTAAAAGACAGATTGTTCATTTTAAGATATTGTTTAAAGCTTTTTCTAATTTGTTGTATTTGAAATCATATCCCGATTTTAATAAAAGTTGAGGATGTACTTTTCTGCTATCCTTTATTTCACTTATAAATTCTCCCAATACTGGTTTTAGTAATATAGAAGGAGTAATCATAAAGTATGGCTTTTTCATTATTTTTCCTAAAATTATTAAAAAATCTTTTTGTTTTTCAGGATTAGGTGATGTGATATTTATTGAACCTTCGATGTTTTCATCAATGATGTGAATAATGCTATTAATCACATCGTCTATATGTATCCATGACCACCATTGATTACCTTTATCTATTGTTCCACCAATAAAGAAATTGTAGATTAATTTTAAGTAAGTTAAAGATCCTCCTTTTTTACTTAAGACGATTCCAAATCGTAAATTAATAACTTTTGTAGATTTTGAAGAATTTTCTGTTATTATATTGCTCTGATGTTTTTTATATATTCCAATTCCACTAGCCGATAAGATTACAGAATTTATTAAATTGTATTTTTTAATTAATTCTATTGCTTTATTTACACCATATTTTCTTGATTCTAAGACTCTGTGTTTTTTGCCTTTAGTCCATAATCCTATTAGAGGTTC
This sequence comes from uncultured Dehalococcoidia bacterium, assembly GCA_964564565.1. Classification (GTDB taxonomy): domain Bacteria; phylum Chloroflexota; class Dehalococcoidia; order Lucifugimonadales. Next base: position 2,133 of record CAZMBU010000164.1, read on the forward strand.
TCCCGATAAATTTATAAATATGAATTTGTTCTTATTATTGTTAAATTCTACTGAATTCAAATTATCTAAAGAGTAAATTTCGTTTAAAAATGGGAGCTTTTTTATTGCTTTTGTTACATTTCTACTTACTCCAATTATATGTGCATTGGATTCATGTAATTTGTTAGCCAAATGTGTGCCTATCAGCCCACTAATACCGAAAATTATATAAATAGTTTTCATTTCATGACGTAAAATGTCATTGGTTCGATACTTACTATTACTCTAGTTTCTTTATTTGAAATAGGATATTTATCTTGATTGAGATACTTTTTTGCTAAAGAGTGAATATGTTCATCGGCGTTAGATTCAGATATATTTTTTACTAACCCTTTAAATGTTATCTGATAATATGGATTGTTTGCATCTGTTACCGAAATAGACACCCTTGGATCTCGTTCCATATTATTAGTTTTAATTCTATCTCTTGCTGTATTTATTAATATGTGATTATCTTTGTAATCAATCCAAACTACTGATACTTGAGGTGATCCGTCGATATTAACTGTAGCTAAGCTAGCAAAATTTTTCCCTTCTAATATTTCTATTGCTTCTTTAGTGATATTCATATTATTTTAATGAAATTATTTCATCTAAGGAATTGTAATTCAAATTTAAT
>CAZMBU010000165.1:0-2763 GCA_964564565.1 uncultured Dehalococcoidia bacterium
CAAGAATTTTATTTTTGCATTTAATGCCAAATGCTATTAGTCCACTTGTTGTTTCAATAACTATGGGTATGGGAGCTTTAGTAGGAACTGAAATAATATTAAGCTGGCTTGGTTTAGGTATTCAACCTCCTCGACCTAGCCTTGGAAGGATGTTACTTGAAGGTGGCAGTATTAGCGTTTTGAGAGAAGAACCCTGGCTGTTGATAGGCCCTGGAATTGTAGTGTTTTTACTTATAATTTGCTGGAATTTATTGGGAGATGCTTTGAATGATGTTTTAAACCCAAGAACTAGGTAATTTTTTTTCTAAACCTGAACGGTATAAAAATGCATATTAGAGATAGGAGAATTATTACATCATTTCCTTGAGATAAACCACACCCGCTATTGTTATTTGCAATTGTATCCTCAGTGGTTTTTTGTTCTTTTGATTTTGCTTCTTGTTTTTCAATAGAGATTGATGAATTATTATTTTGTTCTTTAACTTTTTTAGAGTCTATAATTACTTCGTTTAGGGTATAAGGTTTAATGATTTGGGCTTCGGGTGATTTTGGTCGTTTGATGTTTGCTTGTGTATTTGTAATTAATGAAGCTCCTATATGTTTCCTCCATTTATTTTCTAAGCCTGTTTTGTCTAGTCCGTAAATATCAAGCATAGCATTATTTATAGATTTTCCTGATTTTAAATTTTTTATAAATTTCGTAAAATTTTCATTGCCTAAATCAGTGATTAAATATTTAATAAATTGCTCAGATTGTCCGTAAAATAATAAAACATCCTGAGGTTTGCCAGGAGGGCTTGCATATTTTGTTATGTTCAATAATTTGTCCTCACTTAAAGCTTTTTCATATATTGAATCTTTGGTTGTATATCCGAGATGGCTGGCATATTCTGCAACACCTTCATGTAACCATGACGGTATATTGATATATTTAGAATCAGCAGCTCTGTCTAAAAGAATGTGTGCTAATTCATGAATTGCTGTAGCAGATGTTTGCCTGTTATCCAGAACTAACACTACTCCTTCTGAAGTAAATGCTTGCCCCTCTGTAACTAAATTTCTCATTATGGTATCACTTTTGGGTGGTAGTGATTTTGTCATATATTCATAATCATTAAATAACATAACACTTAGAGGATGATTGTCAGATTCAAGTCCTAATAACGGAGACATTATATCAACAGTTTCACTTATGATTTGGAGTAATTTTTCAGATCTTTTTTTCACTACCGAACCATAAACTTCAGAGTAGTAAAATGTAACAGATCCTGATTTGATATTTTCCCATTTCTGAGTAGGGTCTAAATATGTTATTGTTTTAGATTTTGTAGTTAAATTATATTCAGAATTAGTTTTTATATTAAAATGGTATTCTATAACTGATCCCTGAGGTATATATCTTTCTGATGTGTTAGTTCTCCATTCTAAAATTGTTTGAAATTTATTATCGTTTTCATTTTGTGTAAATTCTAATGGCTGAATAACGGATGAATTTCCTATTCCTGGTTTGAATGATAAATTTATAGATTTTATTTTTTCTGTACTTGAACCAGATATATTGAAAATAATATTGTCAGGAAAATTTATAGTTATATTGGTTTTATCAATGGAAATTTTAGTATCTGTATTGTCATCAGCTATTAAATCCATGGCTGGAAGTAAAAATATTAAAAATGATATGAGTATAATATTTTTTTTCATTTTTTATCTGAATTAATAAATCCATAAAATATACGTTGCATTATGCTGATTAATGCTAAAAGAATAGAAATATACATAAATATATAAAAAACATATAAATAAAACGAACCTATTATCAATGCAAGAGAAAGAGTTACAATTCTTTCCGGTCTGGTAAATATCCCTACATCACCCTCTATGCCAATTGATTCATATTTTGATTTTATGTAACTTACCATTTGATTAGAAATCGCACTAAGAAAAATAATTAATAATGAATTTGAATCATTATTAAAATATATAAATAAGCCAACATAAATTGCAATTTCAGACAACCTATCAATAACTGCATCAAAGAATTTTCCAAAATTCGTTGTATTGTTTGAATATCTAGCTAAAGCTCCATCTAATAAATCAAAAATGCTAGAAAAAATTATTAGTATTCCTGAAATCAATAAATACCCCTGACTGATTAAAACCATTGTAATTAATGAAAATATAAATCCAATGATGGTTAAAGTATTAGGTGATATCTTGCTCTTTGCTAGTAACGGTATTATTGAAGAATATAATAATTCATTAAAATATAACTTCAATTTATTTCTCTGTATTTGATAATTATTCAATAGTGTGTGATTTCTTTATTGTTTAAAGTGTTTTTATAAATATTAATTATTTTATCAGAAATATTATCCCAATTGAGATTTCTGATATATGAATTACCATTAGTGATCAGTTTTTGTTTTTGATTTTTGTCATCATGTATTTTTTTAATTGCCTGAGCCAACTGATTTGTATTATTAGGTTTTATGAGTATTCCGTTAACATTGTTTGTGATGATTTCATTGTATCCTGCAATATCAGAAGCTATAACTGCTGTGTTTGAAGCCATCCCCTCTAATAATATAATTCCAAAACTTTCCTTTTCTAAAGAAGGGGCACAAAGAATATCTGATGATTGAAGATATTTTGCTTTAGTATTTTCGTTTACAAATCCAGGATTTATTATTTCTATATTATTAATCTTAAGGTTTGATATTTTGCCACCTAATATAATTAATCTTATAGAAAAATTAAATATAT
>CAZMBU010000166.1:0-2747 GCA_964564565.1 uncultured Dehalococcoidia bacterium
CTACTGCTTTAAGCCTTTTTATAAGCAATTGTTTCAAAGAGTTGTTGTTAATATGGGATAAAGCAAAGTTAGGATAAAAATTCCCATCGACAAAACCAAGTTTTATTGAATCTGTCTTAAAAGCTTCCATTTTGTCTACAAGATATTCCATCTCCATAACATGCCTTAAAGCACTCATTGAATTTACATCAGACAATACTCTTGAGTCTATTTCCTGTATTTTTGGATCCGGATAAAAACTTAATGCAGAATCAAATTCAGCTTTTGGATCATCTCCGTAATTTATATTTACATATCCAACATTAATTGCAGCAAATTCTATTGGAAGATCTCTGTCTGCTTCAAGTGTACTGCCGTCAGTTGAAAATACTGAATTATTTACCAGAGTTTCTGTAGTATCATTTACATGGAGTAGATCAGCATAGGTTGCCTGATTATTTTGCCCATTTGTTATGTCTTCAAGTTTGAAATTTATTGAAGCTACAAGATCATTTTTCAGCTTTGACATAACATTAGACTTAAATGAATCTTCATTTTTTAACTGCTTTGCCAGCCTTGATATATATTTAACTGTCTTATCTATTTCCATAGTAGTTCAATATTAGAACAAATGTTCTTTTAATTCAATGGATTAACCTTTAAATAATATATTGCCTGAATTTTCTCTTTCAATCCATACAGATCCGGCAGGATAAATATGGTTATTCATAAAATCCTTATTTATTTCTAGCCCCCATCCATATGATTCTGGAGCTATATAATGCCCATCTTTTACTTTTAATTTTGATTTGAATACTCCGTCTTGTAGAAAATCAAGATATTCTACATATTGATTTTTTTGTGTTTTGGCAACACTAATCTGATCCCACAACGCATAATGAATTATCATGTTACATAATCCTATTCCTCCACCATGAGGACAAACTGGGATGTTATATTTTTTTGCCATCAGAATTACAGCAATAACATCGTTTACTCCTCCAAGACGTGTAGCATCAATCTGGCAGAAATCAATTGCCCCTGTAGTTAAAAGCTGTTTGAAAATAACAGGGGAGGGAACCTGTTCGCCGGTTGCAACACCAATATCATATTTTTTAAGTGCATTCTTTATTTTCAAATGTCCTTCAACATCATCTCTGGCAGTAGGTTCTTCAATCCATATTGGATTGAATTCTGTTAATTCTTTCATATGAGCAATTGCTTCATTTACTCCCCATATCTGGTTTGCATCTAACATAAGTTTTGCATCCTCACCAATATGAGATCTTATGAATTCCAGTCTTTTTTTATCTTCTTTTATATTTAGGCCTACTTTCATTTTAAAGCAGTCAAAGCCGTTTTTTTTCATTTCATCTATGGTATCTATGATTTGTTGATCAGTAAGTCCAAGCCAACCTGCTGTAGAATATGCCTTCGGGCCTTTTTGCAGAAGATTTTTTTCAGATTCTAACTTGGTTTTATTGCCTGCTACCAGTATGTTTCTTGCTTCTTCAGGTGTAATAGCATCTTTTATATATCTCCAGTCAATTGAATTAATTATCTGTTCCGGCTCAAGATCAACAAGAAGTTTCCATAGTGGCTTATTAAGCTTTTTGGCCCATAAATCCCATAATCCATTAATCAGTCCCCCTGCTGCCATTCTATTCACACCATCAGCGAGCCATCTTATCTGATGGTGGTCTATAAACATTTTATATATTGCGCCAGGATTGTCTGAGAATTTTGAAAAAGACATGCCTATTAATAGTTTTGATAAATCTTTAACTCCGTAAGCAATCCAGTCATTTCCTGCCCCAAGTGTAAAAACTATGGACAGCCCTTCAAATCCATCCTCTGTAAGTATTTTTGTATAGACCGCAGAATAATTAGGTTTAGTATGAAATGGATCCGATCCCAGCAAAGTGTCAGATGTTGGCACTCTTATATCAATTACATCTACTGCTATTATTTTGTCTGAATCTGCCATGGTTTGATTTGAAGTTATTATTCTAGTGAAGCAAATTTATTTGTTATTTTAAGCTTTTTGGATTTGAATGTAATTTCAGAATCTCCCATTCTTTTTAGATGATCTACAAATTCAAGCAATCTTGTTTCTGTGGATTCGGGGTTTAATGATGATTTACTGGATGTAGTTTTTTTTCTTGTAACATCTCTTCCCCAAAGACTTTGTTGTGCACTGTCCTCGCATAATTCAAATGTTTTGGATAAAAAATGCGAAAAAATTACATCTGATTTGTCACTGTCAAAATCCTGCTCTTCGTATGTAAATTTAATAGCGATATTAAATGAATCTGATGAAGATAAATCACATATGAACAGTGATGGGGCATTGCTTCCTGAAAAAGCATAATTTGTTTCAGGAGTTTCTTTACCAATTGCTCTTAATGCAACCTGTAGGTTCCTCAAAAATGCAGAGAGACCTGATACAGAAATATATTCTGAGGAAAAAGAAAATTCTATTTTATCTGTACTAGTTTCATTCATATTTATTTCATTAATATTCTGTTGTTTTCAATTCTTTTTGTTGTATTATCTGAATCTAGTTTTTCCAGAAATGCAACTGTTATTTTTCTTGATGTATTTAAAATAGATTTAGCAGTTTGTATTTCAAGTTTGTCATTATCCTCAAAATGTTTCAATATTTTTTCTTTTGATAAATTGAACCATTCCTGTTTAACATATATTCCATTTGCTAATCTGATAATTATTGATTTATTTATAAGATAAGATATTACCTCTTTATCAAT
>CAZMBU010000167.1:0-2726 GCA_964564565.1 uncultured Dehalococcoidia bacterium
TTTCTGCAGCAACGGTAAAGTGTCTTGGGTCAGCTGAATATCCTAAATGTAAGTTTGCATCAACAGTATCTAAGCCCTGGTCTTGTAGAGTATATGCTTTTAGTTTGTTAGCGAAACCTATACCTCTTCCTTCCTGACGAAGGTAAATTAATATTCCATAGTCTGATTCAGTTATTAGATTTAAAGCCATATTTAATTGATCTCCACAATCACATCTAGAACTTTTAAATACTTCTCCTGATAAACACTCGCTGTGTACTCTAACAACTGGAGTTTTATTATTTTTACTTAATTTCCCTTTTTGGAGGACTACATGTTCTAAGCCATCTGGGTATGATTTATAAGTTTTTATATTAAAAGGCCCATATGAAGTAGGCATAGAAGATTCTGCGTTTTTTCTTATAAAAGTTTTATTTGTTTCTTCTGGAGTTAAGTTTAATAAGTTATATTTTTTTCTATATTGTGCTATAGATTCTACGCTAACTATATTTATGTCATGTTTTTTTCCAAATTTAAGCAAATCATCTCTTCTAGCCATGGTCCCATCATCATTTATTATTTCACATATTATACCTGCAGGGTAAAGGTTAGACATTAGGCATAAATCCACAATACTTTCTGTTTGACCATCTCTTTTTAAAACTCCTCCATCAGTATATCTAAGAGGAAATACGTGACCAGGTCTCGCAAGGTCTTCAGGGAGTGTTTCAGGAGAGATAAGTGTTTCTATGGTTTTAGATCTGTCACTTGCTGAAATTCCAGTTGTTGCACCTTTAATAGCATCAACAGATATAGTAAATGCTGTTTCATTAGAAGAAGTATTGTCTTTTACCATACTTGTTAAATCTAGTTCATCTAATCTACTACCGAGCATGGGAATACAAATTAATCCTTTTCCAAAAGTAGACATGAAATTGATAAGTTCAGGAGTTACTTTTTCTGCCGCGAAAGCTAAATCACCTTCATTTTCTCTGTCTTCATCATCGACAATGATTATCATTTTACCTAATTGAAGATCCTGAAGAGCTGTTTCTATATTTGCAAACATTTTAATTCTCTTTAATGGATAAAGATTTTTCTACATATTTTGCTAATATGTCAAATTCTATATTTATATTATGACCTATTTTTTTTAATTTTAAATTTGTATTATCAAATGTGTAAGGGATAATTGAAAGTGTGAAATTATTATCAATACATTCTACAACCGTAAGGCTTATACCGTCTACTGTTATAAAACCTTTTTCCACTACATACTGATTATATGTTTTGGGATGAGATATAGTAAATATTTTGGAATTACCATCCTTTTTTATATTTTTAATTTTACCAACGGTATCAACATGACCTTGAACAAGATGCCCTCCGATTAAGTCGTTGTATGCTAGAGGTTTTTCTAAATTTAACAAATCATTTTGACTTAAATCTTTTAGATTAGTTCTGCTCATAGTTTCAGGAGATATTTCAACCATAAAAGATTCTATGTTTTTATCTACAATTGTTAGACATATACCATTTACTGCAATGCTGTCTGACACATTTAACTCTTTGGTAATCGACGGTTCCTGAATAACAAGTTTATCTGTTACAAATTCTTTAATAACGCCTGTTTTTTCTACTATTCCACTAAACATCTATAACCACGCTTTTATTAATATGTCATTTTCTATTGAAGAGTTAATTATTTTTTTTGGTTTGTATGAATCTATTATTTGATTTATTCCTTTACTTCCAAATGGGACATACTTAGATTCCCCAATAATTTTAGGACTGACAAATAAAATTATTTTATTAACCAGGTTATTGTATAGTAATTCTCCTGGTAAAGTTGATCCAGCTTCAACGAAAATATTTAACAAATTGTATTTAACTAATAATTCTGGTAAATATTTCAAATCTATTTTTTCATCTTTACCTGTTGGAATATGTTCTATTACAACACCTTTAGAATGTAGTTTGTCTTTAATTTTGTTTTCTATTTTTGATGTTACTAAAATACAATTTGAATCAAGAGATTTAGACTCGTAGGGCACTCTTCCATTTGTATCTAGTATAACTTTTTTAGGATGATATTTTTTTTCATAGTTAGACAATCTGACATTAAATTGTGGATCATCATATATTATTGTGTTAACCCCAGTTAAAATTGCATCAGAATTTGATCTTAGTTCGTGCACATACTCTCTTGATTTTTTTGAGGAAATCCACTTTGAATCACCATTGTTGCTAGCAATTTTGCCATCTAAGGACATGGCGTATTTTACTGTGAAATATGGTTTTTTGTTTTTAACAAAATATTTGTATGCTTCAAGCGTGTATTCTAGAGATTCATTATATTTAACTAGTTCTGTAGTAATTCCATTTTTTTCTAGTATTTTTATTCCCTTCCCATTTATTTTTGGATTAGGATCTTTTGTACCAATAATTACATGTTTGATATTGCTTTGTATTATTGATTTTGTACATGGAGGTGTATTTAATTCTATATTACAAGGTTCAAGAGTTGTATACAGAGTACTATTTTTGACATTGTTCCCGGCTGATTTTATAGCTTCTATTTCAGCATGGTTTTTTCCATATGGTTGAGTATTTCCCATCCCAATAATTTTATTTTCTTCTGAAACAATTATTGCTCCAACCGGAGGATTAGGGCTTGTTAATCCCATAGCTAATTTAGCCTGGGTAATCGCTGCTGACATGTATTTGTTAGATTTATTTTCCAAAAT
>CAZMBU010000168.1:0-2710 GCA_964564565.1 uncultured Dehalococcoidia bacterium
GAACAAAAAGCAGATATAAGCTGGATAAGAACTTTAGAAGATATAGGAGGGATGAAATTCGATCAACAATGGATATATAAAGATATTATTCCTTTTAAATTTTTTATAGGATTCAGATTCTTATTTAAATTCATAAATACTGAAGAAAGCAAATGGAGCAATGCGTGGTATAAACATAATAGTAAAACTATCAAACCATATGGTAAAGAAAGGCAAGTACTAATAAACAAACAATGGCATGAAAGAGGAATAAGGTTTTAAATTAAGCCATTACGCAACTGCTTTTGCTGTATAAGCTCTGCTTAAATCATGCTGCTCAAATTCCAAAGGTTTCTCGCCTAACGCAAATTCATATAACGCTGCTTTGTATATGCCTTCAAGCGTATATACTACTGATACTGAAATAGCAGCAAACAAAACACCTATTCCTATTCCCAAAGTAGGATTCAATAAACCAAAAAACCATCCTATAGCTCCACTAATCATGATGGCCAAAATTTGAATGATACCGAATCCGAAATTTGCAGTCACTTGATCTCCCCATGTTCGTTTAAATAAACTTGAAGATTTTTTTATGGCTGAAATAGGAGACATATTTTCTGCAACAATAATAGGAACTACAAAAAATGTCATCATTGTCCAACCATACTGCAACATACTACCTAACAATTGCCTCATAAATCCCCCTCTTCTATCTCCTTTAACGATAGCAATTAAAATTGCAACAATTGTAACAATTATGGACCATATAAAAATATGATGAATATGTTTTAAGGCATGATTCATAGCCGATCCAACATTTGGGTCTCCACCTCTCAGTCTATGCAAAGCTCCCGATATTAAAGCTGAATTAAATAATACAATAAAAAAGTTTGCTACAAATAGTAAAATAATTTCAGGAATGAAATCGCTAAAAGAGGTACTGTTTGTTTGTTCTTCCTGTATATCAATTAATCCCATTGACCAAAATACAAATGCCAAAGCTAACACTGAAAATGCTGCCATTATTGGAAAAAATATTAATTCTTTGTCTTTTTTTAAAACTCGAACACATAATTTAATTGTGTTAAAAGTATTTGAAATTCGGCTAAACAAAATCTTCTCCTGAATACTAATTTATTTGAAATGTATATATAAAAAAATAGTAACACATAATATTATAAAATCTAAACGAATTATTAGGTTAAAAATTTATTATTTATATATGAAAAACTATCAATTTAAAGAGCCAAAAAAAAATATTTCAGAATTAAATGTATTTGGAATCAACACTGTTAAAGAAGCAATTTTAACAAATAAAGCAAATCATATTTACGTTTCGAAAAATTTTACACAAAATAATAGAGTATTAAATTTATTAAAAACCGCTAAAAATAAAAAAATACCTATATCCATAATTGATGACAATAATTTTCAAAAAAACCCTGGGGGAAAGTCCGGGCAAAGTATTATGGCAAAAATATCTCTAACATTTTCAAAATCAATTAATGAAATTATAAACAACAATATTGAAAATTCAAAAATATTAATAGTAGACAAGGTACAGGACCCAAGAAATTTAGGAGCCCTAATTAGATCAGCTGAATCTGCAGGGTTCAAAGCAATTATTCTTTCAAGTAACAATGCTGCAAAAATAAATTCAACAGTAGCTGAGAGTTCATCAGGTGCAATATCTCATATTCCAATAATAAATGATCAAAATATTAATCAAAAAATTAAAAAATTAAAAGATAATCATTATTGGATCATAGGATTAGATATGGACGGGGATAAGGAATACGAAGAGTATGATTTTTATGGAAATATTGCTTTAGTTATAGGCAGTGAAGGTTCAGGTATATCAAAATTAACTAAATCTTTATGTGATCAAATATATAAAATATCTATGAAAGGGAAAACTGAGTCTTTAAACGTATCTGTTGCAGCGGGTATAATGATGTTCAAAATCAGCAATTCTTAAAGGACAATTAATGGAAAGATATCCTATAAATTTAAATGAATATGAAGAATTAGCAAAAAAAATACTACCACACAATATCTGGGATTATATAGAAGCCGGCAGAGGTGATGAAATATCATTAAAAAGAAACACAGAAATTTATGATGAAGTATTTTTAAGACCAAACAAAATGGTGGATATCTCTAATATTAAAATGTCTACAAATATTCTGGGAGACAATACATCATTTCCATTAATGATTGCCCCTGCAGGAGGACATACTTTTTGTGATGAAGAAGGAGAACTATCAACAATTCGTGCTGCAAAAAAAGAAAACATTATAGCAGGAGTTGGTACAAATTCATCTTATACAATAGAAGATATTTCCAATGAAACTGATACTCCATTATGGTTTCAGATATATCATCTCACGAAAGAAATAGATGAAATGCTAGTAAAAAGAGCTGAAAAATCAGGTTATAAAGTAATAGCTCTTACAGTTGATGGCCCAGTACCTGGAATGGATAATTTAAGACCTAAGGAAAGAGACATCAGAAATGCATTTGTAACTCCGCCAAATACTGAAAGGGTAAATTTAATTGGAGAAATCGCAGGATTAGGTTACAAGCAAGGAGATCCAGAAGTATTATTAGGCGGACTAAACCCGGTTAATCAATTACTATGGGAAGATATAACTTGGTTTAAATCATTAACTGATTTACCAATTGTAATAAAAGGACTTCAATCTGCACATGACGCAAAAAAAGCTAT
>CAZMBU010000169.1:0-2601 GCA_964564565.1 uncultured Dehalococcoidia bacterium
GTGTTTGATAAATGCTTTTAATTTTATAGATGGTTTAGATGGATTAGCATCAGGTCTGGCTATAACTTCTTTATTAACTTTTGTATTATTTGCTTATTGTTTTAATGATCAAAATTTGAATATTTATGTTGATGAGTTAGTATATATTTTTATATTTCTTTTGATTTTATTTTTTATAACTAACATTACAAATTATAAAATTTTCAAATCTTTTTTAGGTGATGCAGGAAGCACATTAATAGGTTTTTTCATAAGTTGGATATTAATTTATTATACTTTACCAGAAATTAGATTTTTTCATCCATGTCTCGCAGTTTGGTGCATTACCTTGCCAATATATGAATTTTTAGCAGTAATAATTAGAAGGCTTATTTTGAAAAAGAATCCTTTTTCGCCTGATCATCTGCATATACATTTTCTTATGTTGGATTTAGGTATTTCTAGGCTTAATACTTTATTTATCTTACTCTTTATTTCCTTAATTTTTAATCTTTTAGGTTTAGCAATATACTTTTTTTTGGGCCCAACTTTTAATATTTTATTATATGCAGTCTTGTTTATGATTTATTATTCTACCATTTCCTTGTTTGTTATTAAAAAAAATATTTATTAGTTTTTGTTATTAAGTATACCATCAATTGATTTGATTAATTTTTCAACTTCAGAAATTGAATTATAATGTGTCATACTTATTCTAATCACTCCATCGTCAGTGTCTATACCCAAAGCTTTTAAACATCTCCAGGCGTAAAAGTTATCATTTCTAGTAGCGATAAAATCTTTTACTAATAATTTGCTGAAATTATTAGAAGACATATTATTGAGCGTAAATGAAATAGTTGGAGCTCTATTTTTATTCTCAATTTTTTTTTTCCCTATTAACCTTATTTCGTTTCGAGAATTTATATAATCTAAAAATAAGTTTGCAATTTTTTCTTCATGATTTGAAATCAAAATATTAACTTTGAAAATTTTTTCTAAAATTGTAGCATTATCGTCATCATAGTGATGATTATATAAATCCATAAAATATTCATATATTCCAATTATGGATACAAGTTCTTCATGATTAGGCCCTCCTGGATTAATGTTATATGGTATCTTGCCTTCTAGATATTCATGATTTTGATTGGGAAGTTTGGAAAGAATCTCTTCTTTTCCATACAATAACCCTATGTGCGGACCATATGTTTTGTATAAACTAAAAGCATAAAAATCTACTTTAAGATCTTTAACATCAGGCAATCCATGAGGGGCAAATGAAACACCATCACCTATTACGATAACATTATGTTTATGAGCCAAATCAGAAATTTTATTTAAATCATTAATACTTCCAACAATATTTGAACAATGCGTAACAGCTAATATTTTAGTTTTATTATTAAGCAATTCTTCAAGTTTATTAAATTCTAACTCTCCATTTAATGGATTTAATTTCCATTCTCTTATATTTCCTCCAATATCTTTTAACCTCCTCCAAGGAGTAATATTAGCTTCATGATCCTGATTGGTAACAATTATTTCATCTCCTGGTTCAATGAATTTTTTCAGAGCATTGGATAAAACATACAAATTATTTGATGTTGAACCACCAATTAATATTTCATTTTCTTTTGCATTTATCATATGTGCAAAAACTCTTATTGCTTGATCCATTTGTTCACCAGCAATCTTAGACATTGAATATTCAGCATAGGGCTGAACTTTTGTGGATATCATAAAATTTGTTAATCGATCTATAACAGATTTTGGCACATAGCTGCCTCCAGCATTTTCAAAAAAAGACCAATCTTTACACAACGGATCTTTAAAAGAAGGAAATAGAGATCTAACAAAATTAATATCTAATGAAATATTATCTAAAGACAAATTCAACATCTTGATTTATTGATAGATATCATAATTATTATATATTTAATATGGGAAGATTGTTTAATATTACAGATGAAGAGTGGCAAAATCGAGTTGATCTTGCTGCTTGCTATCATTTGGCCAATCATTTTAATATGAGCGATATAATTTGGAATCATATTACCGCCAAAACATATTCTCAAAAAGACACTTTTTTAATTAATAAATTTGGATTGAGGTATGATGAAGTTTCTGCATCAAATCTCTTAGAAATTGATTTAGATGGAAATATAATAAATGGCAATGGTGAAATTAATGAAACAGGTTATATAATTCACGGAGCTATTCATAAAAAACGCAAAGATATTCATTGTGTTATGCATACGCACTCCAGAGCAGGCTTAGCAGTTTCATGTTTTAAAGAAGGTTTAAAGCCAATGATACAAGATTCGGCTATTTTTTATAATCGTGTAAGCTATCATGATTGGGAAGGTATGTCGACTGACACTGATGAATGTGACAGACTTGCTGAAAGTCTTGGCGAGAATAAAGTTATGATATTAAGAAATCATGGATTGCTTACTTGTGGAGAAAGTATTGCTGAAGCATTTATGCTTATGTATTATTTAGATCGGACCTGTAAAACACAAATTGATGCAGAATCAACTGGTGAAAAATTAATTATTCCTTCTAATAATATTATGGAATACGCAGCAGGACAGTATGATGATCCTCGATTTAAATTAG
>CAZMBU010000170.1:0-2577 GCA_964564565.1 uncultured Dehalococcoidia bacterium
ACCGAGACCAGCGATTATAAAGAGTATTCCATTAACCATTTTATCTGTCATAATTCACCTTCCTAAAATTATATTTTATCATTAATCAATTAAATGTGATTGCTGCAAAAAAGTTGTTATTTATTTAAATGAATTTTAAATGAATTTAATAAACTTAAAACATTTGGGATGCTAAACTTTGCACCTTTGATTTTATTTTCATTGGGATTAATATTATAGTTAATTGAATCTGAGAAATTACAATTTTCTAAATTAGTATTTTGAAACCTACTACCATTTAAATCAGACTTGGTAAAATCTGTGCCGAATAAATCGCTTTCTGAAAAATCAACTTCATATATTTTACATTCAATCATTGATAAATTTCGTAATTTTAGTGACATAAAAGTGGAATAACTTAAATTACATAATTTGAATGATAATGGAGTTGATGAAAGAACATTTTCCCAATTTAGCAATATCCAATTTATTCCAATTATTTTACAATTTTCAAATTTCATATTTTCAAATTTTGAATTAGTAAATTTGCATAAACTTAAATTTGATTCAGTGAATTTGCAATCTGTAAATTTGCAATTTATAAATGTAGATTCTGAAAAATCAATATTATTAAATTCACATTCTTCAAATATACTGTTTTTTACTATGTTTTTTTTGAAATCAGTTTTTTCAAATATTTTTTTATCATACTGATAATTATTTTTCATAATGTCATTATAATTCTAAATATTGGAAATATTGTACAAAAATAGATAGGTAATTATTTTTGACATAATCTTTATAATTTAGTTATGAATAATAAATTTTGTATAGGGAGTATTTTATGGATTTAAGGAGTACATGGAAGCCAGATAAAGAACAAGTGGTTGCAAAAAATGGAATTGTTGCTTCAATGCATCCATTAGCATCAGAAGCAGGAATTGAAATGCTGAAAAAAGGTGGCAATGCTATAGATGCTGCAGTAGCTACTGGATTCGCAATATCAGTTTTAGAACCAAATAATAGTTCTGTTGCCGGAGTTGGATTTATGCATATTAGTTTAAATTCTCAGATAAAAAATTACAAACCTGGTACAAATGTAGTTGTAGAATACGGCCCACGAGCTCCTAAAGCTGCCAGGGAAGACATGTACAAAATAACTGGCCCCGGAGGAGGGATATCAACATATTCTGTTGAAGGGAATCATAATACAGATGGTTATCAATCAATCAGTTTACCGGGCACCACAGCAGGACTGTGCAAGGCTCATGAGTTATTTGGAGAACTTCCATTAGAGCAAGTAATGGAACCTGCTATTCATCATGCAAAATATGGATATGATGTTTATTGGTTATTAGCTTTAATCATAGGGACCAACATGGAAGAATTACAAAAATTTCCCGGATCAAGAGAAATATTTTTACCTAATGGGTTCCCACCTAAATATATTCCTGATCCAAGTTCATTAGATGATATGGCATATAAGTTAAAACAAAATGACCTTGGAGTCTTATTGGAAAAAATTTCTAAAGAAGGTGCAGATGGTATGTACAAAGGAGAGATAGCTTTTGCAATAGAAGAAGACATGAAAAAAAATAACGGATTGATAACTATGGAAGATTTAGGTAATTTCAGAGCCGAAGTAAAAAATCCTTTGAGTGTTAAGTACAGAGATTTCGAAGTCTTTGGCCCTACAGCTCCATGTGGTAGTTGGACTACTTTGGAAACTTTAAATATTTTAGAAAATTTTGACACAAAATCAATGGGGCATAATTCTCCAGAATATTTACATATGTTTGTAGAGGCTGCTAGGCACGCATTTGCTGACAGATATCATTATCTTGGAGATCCTGATTTTGTAGATGTTCCATTAAGTGGATTACTTTCAAAAGAATATGCCAAGGATGTTTCGCAACAAATTAACAAAAATTATGCAGAATTAGAAAATTCTTATGAAGGAGATCCATGGAATCATTACTCTGATATAGAAATACATGATCCATGGAAATATGAATCACGTAATCCGAATTCAGAATTGAAAAATGGACAGTATGATCAAAATTCAGATTGTACTACACATTTCAGTACAGCTGACAAAAATGGCAACCTAGTATCTTGCACACAAACAGCAGTGGGGCATTTTGGGTCTAAAGTTGTATCAAAAGGATTGGGTATTTTGTGGAATAACGGTATGGTTTGGTTTAATCCTAAACCAGGATCTAAAAATTCAATAGCTCCTTTGAAAAGACCTCTTGTAAATATGGCTCCAATATTAGCTCGTAAAAATGGCAAACCGTATATGAGTGTAGGATCTCCTGGTGGACGAAAAGTAAATAACGCAAATACTAATTTATCTATGAATATACTTGAATTTGGTATGGGACCGCAAGAAGCGATAACAACATCGAGATCTGATTCAAGTGGTCCTACAACACTCATCGATCAAAGAATATCGTTTGAAACTGTAAAAATATTGAAAGAGATGGGGCATAAAATTGAAATTGTTGCTGATATGGAATTATGGTATAGCTTTGCAAGACCTTCAGCTATAGTTGTCGATCACGAAAATAATCTTTTACTTGGAGGATCCGATTCATT
>CAZMBU010000171.1:0-2555 GCA_964564565.1 uncultured Dehalococcoidia bacterium
TATAAATTATCAAAATCCTGAGATAGGTTTTGCTGTTAAAAAAATATTAAATAAGCTGGGATACAATGTGATTGTTCCTGATAATACAAAATGCTGTGGACGACCTATGTTATCTTCTGGGCAGATAGATAAAGCTAAAATTAATATTAAGCATAACATTGATAATTTATATGAATATGTAAAAAATGGAATAGAAATAATAGGAATAGAACCAAGTTGTATTCTTGGTTTTCAGGAAGATTTTATTGATCTTTTAGAAGGTGAATATCAAGATAAAGCTAAAGAAATCAAATCCAATGTTTATATTATTGATGAATTTTTTACAAAAAATAAAATTTGGGAAAAGATTAAATTTAATAAACATAAATATGAAAAAATTATAGTACAACCTCATTGCCATCAACAATCAATTTTAGGAAATTCATCTTTGAAATTATTACTTGAAAAGTTTGGGTTTGATAATTGTGAGTATGTTGAAAATGGATGTTGTGGTATGGCAGGATCATTTGGCTATTTTAAAGATAAATATGATATGTCAATTGCTTTAGCAGAGAGAGATCTGATTCCTAGAATTAAAAGATCAGAAGGAAAAATTGCTGTTGTGGCAGCTGGAGTATCATGTAGAGAGCAAATAAACCATGGGACTGATGCGCGGGCAAAACACCCTGTTGAAATTATAGCTGAGATTATCTAAGTTCTTTTTTTTGTTTCTTTTGCAAATATTATTACTGCAAGAGTGCAGACTGATATTAGTATACCGTCTATTAATAATGCTGAACTAAAATTCATTTGCTGAATAATAAAACCCAGTATTGGTGGTCCTATCATAAATCCGAAGTCTCCAAACGTTCTGTATAAGCCCATTGTTACTCCTTCATATCCTTTAGGGGCATTATCAGCAAATAATGTAACGGTTGAAGATGTTAATGATCCTTCTCCTATTCCAAGAAGCACTGCAACTAATAAAATCATAGGGTAGGAATTGGCATTATCAAATAAAAATAATCCTAGTAAAATTATACTTGTTCCAGGAATTAGAAGAGTTTTTCTTCCTAATTTATCAACAATATATCCCGACATAGATGCAGCTGTTAATTGGGCAAGAGAAGTTATACTAAAAAACCCTCCAATATTTGATGCAGTTAATCCTTTGTTTTGTATTAAAAGCGGAGCTATAGTAAATCTTCCTCCAGATCTGTGGAAAAATTGTGACATGGTCATAAATCCTATTGGTAGTAATCCAGATTTAATGAATAAATATAATAATTGGAATACTCCAGGGTTCTTTTTTGTTTTGGAATTATTTGTTTGCTTTAAATTTTGATTTATATTTGAAGGTTCTATAACAGTAGTTATGATTAAAATAATTGCTATAACTAAAGAAATTGACGCAAAAATGAATGGGCTGGTGAATCCATATATTTCACCTATGTAACCTCCAATTATTGGCCCAATAGTCTGACCAATTAAAATAGATATTGTTTGTAAACTCAATATTCTTCCCCTGTTATTTAAGTTGGACATATCTCTTAAATAAATACTTGCTCCAACGAAATGCATTCCTCCTCCAAATCCCGTGATTAATCTTGCTAATAAGATGAGTTGAATTGAATCGAAATATCCCGTAAGGAAATATCCAATAGATGCTATTAAAGGACCAATAACTAAGATTGGTTTTCTACCTATTTTTTGTGCTAATATTCCCGATGGAAGATTTGTAATAAATCTTCCAGCACCAAAAATCCCAACTGCGAAACCAGCTATAGCTGCTGTATGTCCTAGGTTTTGTACAAGAAGTGGTAATATTGGATTAGTCGCCCCTTGTCCAATAGTAAATAAGAATATAGAAGCACAAACACTAAATATGCTTATTAGAACTTTTATATTTGAAATAGTATTTGGCTCGTGGGTTGAATTCACTATGGTTTATATTTGTTGATGAAAATTAATGAAAATTGTTAATCTGGTAGAGTTGTACACTCACCACCGGATTCGATATATTTTTTAATTTGAGTCTGATTTATACATGAGACTGCATGTATTAACTGCTTTGAAGATACAGCATATCCAGATCCATCAATAGCTATCCCTGAACTAGTTCTTTTAACATAAGTATTCATACCTATCACATCACCTGATTTAATTACTAAGGGACCTCCAGAATTTCCTGGATTTATAGCTGAGTCAGTTTGAATTATATCCCTTTTTTTTGAATTATCATAAAATTTATATGAAACAATTCCTGTAGTAGCTACTAATCCTGTTACTCCAAGAGGGTATCCTAGTGCACTAACCTCTGTTCCGGATGTTAGTTTTCCTAATTCTTCAATGCTGACTAGTTTTAAAGGTTTATATTCGTAAGGTGAATTGAATACGAGTATATCTATAAACTGTATAGTATATTTCGCTTTTAATTTTCCTTTTAAAGGATCTTCCAAGCCAGTTATGTAAATGTTTATGATGTTATAGTTTTTGTATGTGCTGCCAAAACAATGTTCATTTGTCAGCACAAAATATTCATTGTCATTTGTTGATTCATAATAATGACTTTTAAT
>CAZMBU010000172.1:0-2552 GCA_964564565.1 uncultured Dehalococcoidia bacterium
AAAAAATATATAGATATTATTTCTGATTTGAAATCTGGTTTAAATATTCTAGATAATATAATGAAATTACATAAAAGACATTGGTATATTCATTTTCTTGTAGTGCTACCCCTTCATGATGCTACTGATAAATTTTATAAATTTTTAAAAAATTTTATTGAAGATTTTAAACTTTCCGATCTTTACAATTTGTTTAATGGTATAGATAACAAAAGTATAGAAATTGATAAATATTTATATGAATTAGTTCATAAATATAAAGAGGTTTTAGATTCGATTAGTTCTGATGAGTTTCTTGATTTAATTAATAATACTGAACTTAAATCTGATAATTCCAATAAATTTTTAAGTGAATTTTCGGAATTTATTAATTTATATGGATATAGATCAGTTGGCTTTGATTTAAAAGATTCTATATGGATTGAAGAACCACAAATTGTTTTAGATATTTTAAAACGATATCCAATGAGTATAAATAAATCAAAAAGTATTGATTATTCTGCCGAATTACGACAACAAACTTTAAACAAAATTTTATCAAATTTACCAAATGATAAAGAAGTAGAAAAATTTCATGAATTATATGATTCACTTAATGAGATATGGTATTTAAAAGAAGATCATTCCTTTTATATAGATCAAGCCAGCACATCTGTTTTAAGTTTAGCAATAAAAAAGATAGGTAAATTAATGCATGAAAATGCTTTTATAGACGAAGTAGAAGATATATTTTATTTAAAAATGAATGAGTTAAATTTATTTAGAAAAGACGGAATAGATGTTGATTTTAAACATCAAATCTTATTACGTAAAGAAGAAAGAGATAAATATAGAAATATTACGCCACCTAAATATTTGGGTACTATTGATACTAATCAATCAGAATCTATGTCTGTAAATAGATTGGAAAAAATCAAAACATTCAAAGGTGTTCCTGCTTCACTTGGGAAATCAATAGGCCCGGCTAAAATCGTTAAATCATTTGAGGATTCAGCAAAATTAAAAGAAGGAGATATTATGGTTTGTATAAGTACTAACCCTTCCTGGACTCCTTTATTTGGAATAGTATCAGCAATTATATCTGAAACTGGCGGGACTTTATCTCATACAGCGGTAGTAGCAAGAGAATATAATATACCTACAATTTTAGAAGTTGAAAATTCGACAGATCTAATAAGTGATAATGATTTGATTGAAGTTGATGCAGATAAGGGGATAATTACAATTATTAGTTAGATATTTATTTCATTCATTAAATATTCAGCTATTTTAAGGGAAGATGTTGCGCCAGGTGATGGGGCACTGAGTACATGTAAAGAATTTGAACTATGAACGATACTGAAATCTTGTAGTAATTTGCCATTTTTATCTATAGCTTGTGCCCTGACTCCTGCTCCTGGGTTTGTTAAGTGTTTGCTTTCTATTTCAGGTATAAGTTTTTGAAGAGATTGGACAAATTTAAATTTGTTTAATGATCTGTATTGTTCACTTAAACCTGTCTTCCAGTTATTTTTCACCATTTTCCAGAAGCCTAAATAAGTGAATGATTCAAATAGATCAACAGGGTTGATGTCAAGTTTTTTGTAACCTTCCCTTGAATAAGCCATTACAGCATTCGGCCCGGCTTCTACTTCATTATTAATTCTTTTAGTAAAGTGTACGCCTAGGAATGGTAAATTAGGATCAGGCACAGGATATATTAATCCATTTACCATTTTTTTCGCATCATCGGTCAATGTGAAATATTCCCCTCTAAATGGAACAATTCTTACATCTGTATCAAGTTTCATCATCTGAGCAATTCTGTCTGCATGTAATCCGGCGCAATTTATTAAATATTTAGCTGAATAATCCCCATCATTAGTTTCCAGTGTTAGATCAGAAGCTTTTGAGTGAATGTTTAGTAGTTTTGAATTTTTATATATTTGACCGTCTTTTGATTGGAAAATTTTTGCATAAGCTTCTGTAAGTTTTGCATAATCTACTATTCCAGTATTAGGGCTCCATAATCCTTTAACTCCTTTCACATATGGTTCAAGTTCATTTATTTTTGTTTCGTCAACTAATTGGAGTGCATCAACTCCATTGTTTTTTCCTCTTTCATAAAGATTATCTAAGCTATTAATTTCTGATTCATCAGAGGCAACAATTAATTTCCCGCACAATTCATATTCAATATTGTTTTCATCACAAAACTTTCTTAATAATAATGATCCGGGCCAACAAAATTTAGCTTTTTGAGAATCTGGCTGATAGTAAATTCCAGCATGTATTACACCACTATTATTTCCGGTTTGATGTTTTGCCAAAGTACTTTCTTTTTCGAATACAGCAATAGATTTTTTTGGATATTTGTTTTGAGCATACATTGCTGTTGCAAGGCCTACTATTCCTCCCCCAATTATTGCTATATCAAAATCTTTCATAATAAATAGAATCCTTTATTAGAAATATTATAAAATAATTAAAATATATTTATATAAAAATAATTATGGAAATTTTATGTTATTCAGATTCTTATCTTAAAGAATGTAAATCAAAAGTAATGGAAG
>CAZMBU010000173.1:0-2544 GCA_964564565.1 uncultured Dehalococcoidia bacterium
ATTATCTACACCTAATTCTTTAGCTTTCAGGATTTTTGCATCTTCAAATTCATGATGTAACCAATCATGAGAACAAATCTCATTTCCATGATGGTCGCTATGATTGTCTTTCGAATCTGAAAACTTAAATAACGATGAATCAGAAGAATTGATTTTATACTTAGAAGATCCAAATCCAAATAAAGTAGATGATAAATTTCCATTCTTTTTGTAAATATTAAACTTTACATCATGTCCTAAATTATCTTTCTTCTCCTGATGATGACAATATTCTTCTGCAGTTTCAATTCTACCAATTGTACCTGTGCCGGGCAAAACTCCAATCCAATTGGATATAACAACAAACAAGAAAATAGTCATGACTAAAGGAAAAAATATCTTCCCTTTTTCTTCACCGGCAATTTTTTTACAAGTGTTATACATTGCTTCAATAGCAAATTCTATTAAGTTTTGCATTCCTGAAGGAATAATTTTCATCTTACTAGTAGCTTTAATAGAAACAACTAATAATATTACGATTGTTAATAATGACATAAGTAAGGTATTTGTTATGGCACTATTTAAAAAATCAATTAAAAAATTATCTTTTGATCCTTCAAAAACATATAATGTTTCCGAAGGAATGGAAATATAAGCAAAAGGAGCGCTTATAAAACCTAAACCTAAAGCACTACCTAATCCACCACCAAGAATTGCAACAATAAACAGTATTCCAAGGACAATTGGATTAAGAATAATTTTGGAAATGTATAAAAATAATTTACTCATCAAATAATATATAACAATTTAAAATTTAATCTGTTTTTAATATAAGATTAACTAATTTAACAACACCTACCCCAGCACACAATACTCCTAATAAAGTACCTAATACTATAAAAAAACCATCAGCATTAGAAAAAGTAAAAAAATTTGCAATCCAAGAACCTAAAAAAGCTCCTCCAATCAAACATACAGCAATAAACCACCCTATCCCTACAAGCTGGAAGACTAAAGCTAGTTTTTTGGAACCCAAATCACTCTCCTATAGCTATGAAAAAATCCTATCATATACATAATAATATGGTCAAATCAATAAAGATTAAAAATCTTCTAAATCTAACTCATCCATAAAATCATCGAAAGCAGATAACTTCAATTCCTTAGAATCTGAAGATTTTTTTTGTTTTTTATCAGGTGATATGCTATCGACATTTTTCAAATCATCATTATTTTGGTCTAATTCCATTCCTGCTTTGTCCAAAACTTTATCTTCTGCATATATTGGCGAACCTGTTCTAACTGCAAGGGCTAAAGCATCACTTGGTCTTGAATCTATTTCTATCAAGTCACCTTTGAAATCTACAACTATTTTAGCCATAAAAGTATCTTCATGATTAACATCCCAAACAACTACATGATCTATTTTAGCTCCTAAAGATTCAAATGAATTGCACAACAAATCATGTGTCATAGGCCTAGGAACATCTACATCCTCAAGTTTTAAAGCAATCGCTTCAGCTTCATTTGTGCCAATCCACATAGGTAAATATCGTTTTGAATGTTTTTCTTTCAAAATCACAACACGCTGATAATTCATCAAACTGACTCTAATACTATCAATGACCATTTCAAACATTGTGATTCTCTCTGTTAATACAATAATTATAATTTAATTCTAATTTTTACAATATTGCATGTCAATGAAAATAATAAAAATAAAAATTATTTTATTTTTTTTAATATTTCTTGATATTTCATCTTAATATTTCTTTTGCATTTTACACACTGCAACTCATAATCTGACAAGTTAGAATAAGGATATATTTTTATCTTTGAATCTTCTCCTATTTTCTTTATTTCCCATACTGCAGAACCACATACATGTGATTTTTTAAATTTTATATTTGTATTAAGTTTAAATTCTTTTTTCAATAATTAAAAAATCAAAGGTTTAACTAAATTAACAAATTTATCAGCTTCAATCCTAGCTGCAGATTCAAATTCCAATTTATCAGTTGCGTACAATATTGAACGTGATGAATTGATAATATAAGGAGAAGAATCAATATTCCCCTGTTTCAAAACATTAAGTACAGATTTCAAATCTCCTCCCTGGCTTCCTATTCCGGGAACTAAAAAAGGAATTTTCGGACATATTTCTTTCAATTTTTTTATATCTTCAATATTTGTTGCTCCAGCAACTAATCCAATATTATTGTTTTTATCATTCCATTTAGAAATCAAAGTGCCTAAGTATTCATATAAAGTAATATTAGACTCTGCTAATATTACTTTTTGTAATTCATCAGAGCTAGGATTAGAAGCTCTACACCAAACAAAAACACCTTTGGATTCATAATCAACAAAAGGGGCTACTGAATCTTCTCCTCCATATACATTTATTGTAGCAGCATCACAATCCATAGTTCTGAATAACGAATACGCATAAGCAACACTTGTATTCCCTATATCACCTCGTTTTGCATCAGCAATTATTACAATTACCGAATCTACAGATTTAAAATAATCTATAGTTTTATATAAAGCTTGCATACATTCTAA
>CAZMBU010000174.1:0-2528 GCA_964564565.1 uncultured Dehalococcoidia bacterium
ACAGTATTTCTCATTTCTTTTGTCTTTAACATACCTGAAAAGGTGCTGTCTAATTGAAATGCTAGAACTGAAACTAAAGGGATTATGCTTACTATCATCATATATTTGTAACTTTCTAATCTAACCACTTCTAAATTGGTAACTAAATTAATTAAATTTTTCCCAAATATTAAATATATTAAAGTAAATAGTAATCCAGTAAATGCTGCTGAAATTAAAGCATTGTCATAAATAGATTTGAATTTGGATATATTTTTTGATCCAATATACTCTCCAGTTAATGGAGCTGAGGCATGCGTTGGGCCGTCAATAGTCATAAATGAGAAAAATATGAATTGCAAGAAAATTCCATTAGAAGCTAATGTAGTTGCTCCTAATCTACTAGATATATATGTGGTGACTAAATAAACTGTTTGAAGAAGCAGTGTTCTTATCATCAAATGACCAAATGAACTTCCTAATAATATAATATCCTTCTTGGGAAGTAATTTGTTGATTGAAAAATTTATATTTCTTTTTTTTAAATTTATGGGGATTTCAATAATAATATAAATCAAACTTAACCACTGAGAAATTATTGTTGCATAACCTATTCCATTTAATTTTGTATTAAAAATATTAGTAAATAATAAAACAATAATAATGTGAGATACTCCCATTAAAGTCCATGTTCTGAATATTACTTTTGGTTTTTTAATTCCTAGAAACCATGCGCTTAAAATCATGATTAGCAAATGTGGTCCTACTCCAAGGATTTTAATATAAAAATATTCTGTAGAGATTTTTTCAATTTCAGAACTCTGATTAAATATTAGAGAACATAGAATCCAGATTGGTTTTTGAAAAATTAAAATAAGAATTGAAATAGTAAACATAAATAAAATACTAGTTATTAATACTTCTGAGATTTTATTTAATTGGTTTTCGCCATCTTTTTGAGAGGTATATCCAGTGATGGCCAATCCTAATGAACCAAAAATCCAATAAAAATTGCTTATTATATTATTCCCATAAGCTAGAGAGGCAAGATAGTTTTCATTTTCAAAATGACCTGCTATCGAAATGTCTATTATATTTACTACAGGATCCCATAAAGTGCCTAGTAGAATGGGTATAGCTATACTCCAAATAGTTTTCGTATCTTTAAGGTTTATATTCATATACTATATTTTGGTGGAGACGGGGGAGAGTCGAACTCCCCGTCCAAAAAACATTCGGACTAGGACATCTACAGGTTTATCTGATTGATAATAAGCTTGAAGACTTCAATCAGAAAGAGCTTATTCAAGCTTTCCGATTAAAATTCTCCTCTGAACCACCGGTTTTCAGAGCTATACCCCGATTTTCGACACCACATAATTCTCTCGGGGGAAGTATTATGTAATGTAGCAGCTATTAAGCTGCTAAAGCTAACTGTTTATTGTCAGTTAATTTTTTTCCATAGTTTAACGAGTAATATGGACCTCGACCTGCAATCCCGCCTCATAAATTTTCTGTCGAAACCACGCGTCCCCATTTATTAGAGAGATAATAGTAAGATAAATCAAATAATAGGTCAATATATTTATCTTATAAACTCCATATTTGCCTTGTTTGTTTTTATAAATGGGAGTAGAGTTTCTTAAATATTAACATTCTTGTTGAACGAATTGGAAAATACACCTGAAAATTCTAACAAATTAAGTAATATTGATTATTTTGCTTCATTAAAATACCCAGACTTTTTAAAGATGTGGTTGGCTAGTATGTTTGCCGGATCTTCTTATTGGGCTTTAATAGTCGTTAGAGCTTGGGTAGTTTATCAGCTTTCAGACAGTAATATGTTGGTGGGATTAGTTACTTTTGCTGCAATGATTCCACGTGTTTTAGTTACACCTTTTGTTGGATATTTATCAGATAAATTTCAAAGAAGAAAAATTTTACAAATAATGTTTTTTGTTAATTTTGTACATAATCTTGGATTGAGCATATTATACTTTTTAGATTTTATTTTACCCTGGCATTTAGTTGTTTTAGCTTTTATCCAAGGATCAGCCAGAGCAGCACAAATGCCTTCTGGACAATCCTTAGTTCCTAATATAGTTCCAAGGGATAAATTGTTGAATGCAGTTGCTTTGAATATGTCTACTGTTCATGCCACAAGATTATTAGGTCCTTTGGCTGTAGCTCCATTTCTTAGTATTTTTAATTCTGATAATGGAGGATTGAATGGTACGGATTTGGCATTTTTTATTTGTACAGGATTTTATGCATTAAGTTTCTTTTTTGCTTTATTAATTAAAAATGAATCCACAGGAAAAATGAGTAAACAATCATTTTTAAAGAATCTAGCTGAAGGATTAAAATTTGTACATTCAACAAAACCATTTTTAACTGTGATTGGGATTACAGCTTTGCATTGTACTTTAACAATGTCTTTTGAGTCAGTTTTGCCATATTTTTCAGTCAATAAACTGGGTGCAGAAGGTAGTGGGGTGAGTTACTTGATGATGTGTGTTGGAGTTGGTTCGTTAATAACATCATTGATT
>CAZMBU010000175.1:0-463 GCA_964564565.1 uncultured Dehalococcoidia bacterium
ATCCATGACAAAAACACCAACCTCAGATATAGATGCAACATTAAAGCAAATAAATTCGCTATATGAAAATGGATGTGAAATAATAAGATGCGCAGTGCCAGACATGGACTCTGCTGTAGCTCTAAAAGATATAGTAAATGAATCCCCTATTCCGGTAGTTGCAGATATACATTTTCATCATGAACTAGCAATTAAATCGATAGCTTCTGGAGTTCACGGGTTAAGATTAAATCCTGGAAATATTAGAGATCATACAAAAGTAAAAGACATAGTATCCAAAGCTAAATCAGTGGCTATACCTATTAGAATAGGGGTAAATTTCGGTAGTTTACCTCCGGTTGGATCAATAGGAAAAACTAAAGGAATATCAAGGCATAATAAAGGTGTGGAAGAACTTCCAAAATATAATAAAAACAGCAATGTTTACTCACAGGTAGATCACATGGTCAGAACAGCTCTATGG
>CAZMBU010000175.1:473-2519 GCA_964564565.1 uncultured Dehalococcoidia bacterium
ACTTGAATCACTTCAATTCTATGATATAAAAATTTCTATGAAAGCTTTTGACATAGAAACATCTGTTGAAGCTTACAAATCAATATCAAAATTAATACCATATCCTATTCACCTGGGTATAACTGAATCAGGAACTAAAGACTCAGGGTCCATACGGTCAGCTATAGGAATTGGAATGTTACTATACGAGGGAATTGGGGATACTATACGAGTATCTCTTAGTGATGATCCTGTTGAAGAAGTTCTGGCCGCAAATAATATTCTTAAATCTTTAAATTTAAAAAATACTGGGATAACCCTTGTTTCCTGTCCAGGATGTGCAAGAGCAGACGTAGATATTATTAATCTTGCTAAAAAGATAGATGATATAACAAAAAAATCTAAATCAAAACTAAAAATAGCTGTTATGGGGTGTGAGGTTAATGGGCCAGGAGAAGCAAAAGATGCGGATCTAGGAATAGCCGCAGGTGTAGGTAAAGCTATAATATTCAAAAAAGGAAAAAAAGATAAAGTAGTTAATGCCGATGAAATGTTAAAAGTCTTTGCAGAAGAAATAAAAAAAATGGAAACTGAATATGATAAAAATCTTATTGAAAGGTGATAAATAATGTATTTAAGCAAAATGCTATTTAAATCCTTAAGAGAATTACCATCAGATATAGAGCTTGAAAGTCACAAAATCATGTTAAAATCAGCAATGATCCATCAAGCCGGATCAGGTATATATACTTATCTACCAACAGCATGGAAGTCATTGAAAAAAATTGAATCTATAATTCGAGAAGAAATGGATGCTATTGGAGGACAAGAATTACGCATGCCTGTCATTCAACCAAAAGATATTTGGAGTAAATCTGGCAGATTTGAAGCAATGGGTGATGAGCTATTTAAACTTCTAGACAGAAGAAAAAAACCTTTCGTTTTAGCACCAACACATGAAGAAATATTAACTTTAATAGTCAAAGATATTATTTCATCATATAAATCTCTACCCCAAGTTCTTTACCAAATACAAACTAAATTACGAGATGAACCACGCCCACGTGGAGGATTATTAAGAGTTAGAGAATTTGTAATGAAAGATGCATATAGTTTTGATATAAACCAGGAAGGTTTAGATGAAAATTATAATAAATTCAGTACTGCATACCATAATATATATGAAAGATGTGGACTTGAGGTAATTAAAATAGAAGCTGATAGTGGAGCTATAGGAGGTAAGGACTCGCATGAATTCGTAGCTATATCTGAATCAGGGGAAGACACAGTTGTTTTATGCAATAATTGCAACTATGCAGCAAACACAGAAAAAGCTATATTTGCAAAAACTGAATTTACTGATGATTCAAATGAAGAAAAAAAAGAAATTTCAACTCCTAATATTAAAACTATTCCTGACTTATGCAAATTTTTAAATATCCCTGAATATAAAACAATTAAAGCCATGTTTTATGAAACAAAAGATAAATTTATCTGTGTGGTCATTTGAGGAGATTACGAAATTAACGAGCTAAAATTAGCAAGAATTTTAGGGACAATAGATTTCAAACCTGCAAGTCAAATTACCCTTGAAAAATACAATATCCCATCTGGGTCAGCATCACCAATAAATAAAGATATTTATACAATAGCAGACGATTCGTTAGAAAAAGGTAATAATTTCGTAGCAGGAGCAAATAAGGAAAATTATCATATCTCTAATATTAATCTTAATATCGACTTTAAAGCAGATATAATAACAGACATCGCAAAATTCCCTGGTCAAGCAAAATGCAAAAAATGCAATAATGATTTATATACAAAAAAAGCAATTGAAGTTGGTCATATATTCAAACTTGGAACTATATACTCTGAAAAATTCAATACAAAATTTTTGACTGAATCAGGGACTATGGAAACAATAGAAATGGGTTGTTACGGAATTGGAACAGGTAGATTACTTGCTGCAATAATAGAACAAAACCATGATGAAAACGGGCCTATTTTCCCTAAATCTATATCTCCTTATGAAATCATAATCACTGCTCTAAATAATGATATCCCTGA
>CAZMBU010000176.1:0-2514 GCA_964564565.1 uncultured Dehalococcoidia bacterium
TGACGCGTTTTTTGGACAAGGATTTGCAACAGCTCAAGACAGATTGTGGCATATGGAATATGACCGAAAAAGAGCTTATGGCAAATTATCTGAACTAGTAGGTAAACCTGGATTTGTTAACGATGAATTTATGGGTAAATTAAATTTAATTAGTAATGTTAAAGATGATTTTGAGCAGTTAGACCCATCTACAAAAGAGATGTACGTAGCTTATTCTCAAGGTGTGAATGCATATTTAAATACAAAGGATACTTTACCTATTGAATTTGATTTAATAAATTTAACTATGGATCCATGGCAACCCTGGGATTCTTTGGCTGTTTTTAAAGTTAGGCATATTATGATGGGGGTTTTTGAAGGTAAAATTTGGAGAAGTTCTTTATTAAAAGAATTTAATATAGACAAATTAGTTAATCTTTTTAGAGGTTATGAAAAAAACAATTTGGTTATTGTCCCTCCCCAAAAGCTTTTTGATGGAGAAGAACTTGATGCTACTGAACATTTTTCAAATGCACTTGAGTATATTGATGATTTAAGTGAAATTGACATAGGAAGTAATAGTTGGGTTATAGGTGGAGAGCATACAATTTCAGGCAAACCTATGATTGCGGGGGATCCGCATAGAGGATTAGATACACCATCTGTGTATTATCAGAATCATATTTCTTGTGATGAATTTGATGTTATAGGATTATCATTCCCTGGATGCCCTGGCTTTCCTCATTTTGGTCATAATAAAAATGTTGCTTGGTGTGTTACTCACGCTGGTTCTGATTATCAAGATTTATATATTGAAAAAATCAGAAATAATGATGGTATTTTGCAATATTTATTTGAAGGTAAATGGGAGAATTTAATTCAAAATTTTCACAATGTGAATATTCTGAATGGTGAAAGAGCAGAAATAAGTTCTTATAAAACCAGGAATGGTTATATATTGAGTTTTAATGATGATAATACGAAAGCTATTTCTTTCAGATATTCTGCTACTGAAGAATTTAATACGGGATTTAAAGTTATTAGACAGATGATAGATTCTCAAAATAGCGATCAAATGGAAAATAATATGGATGGATGGGTTGATCCTTGTAATAATTTTATATTTGCGGATACGAATGGTGATTATGGATATATTAACAGAGGGAAAGTCCCATTGAGAGATCAGTTAAATGCCTGGGTTCCTGTCCCCGGATGGGATAAAAAATATGATTGGAATGGGTATGTACCATTTGATGAATTACCTCGGATTAAAAACCCTAAGAATGGATTTATAGTAACAGCAAATAATAAAATTCCAGATGAGGACTATCCTTTTTATTTGTCTTTAGATAGTGCGCCAGAATATAGAGCCAGAAGAATTACTGATAGAATTAAAAGCCATTTGAAAAAAGGAAAATTTGATTCTTCATCAATGTTAGAAATTCATTCTGAAATCATATCTATACCTGCAATGATTATAACTAAAGAAATAAAGAAAATTAATTTCCAACATTCAAACTATATAGAATTGCAAAAATATATAATTGATTGGGACGGTAGCATGGATAGAAGTTTGATTGCTCCCACTATATATTCAGAATTTAGATATAGATTAAATAAGAAAATTATTTCAGGTTTATTGGATGAGGATAAAGCTGACAAAATGCTTAATGCTGGTGGCAGAGGAGCTCCTGGACATTTAAGGACATTATCAGCAAGATTTATCTCATATATTGACAGAAATAATACTGAATATTTACCTGAGGGATACAAGAATTGGTTGTCATTATTTGAAGAAATATTTATAGAATCTTGTGACTATTTAACTGATACTTACGGCAATGAAACGGATTTATGGAAATGGGGCAATGTTCATCAGACAAACCCTGTTCATATTTTATCAGATTTATTCCCTGAATTATCTGATAAATTAAACCCGCCAAAATTTTCCATTAGCGGTGATGGAGATACTCCGCATAACGCCGGATATTCAAATGTTTCAAGATACAATGTAGTAGCTACTTCCGTAGCAAGATATATGTTTGATATAGCTGATTGGGATAATAGTAAGTGGATAGTTCCTTTGGGTTCATCAGGGCATCCGGGAAGTAAAAATTACTCAGACCAAGGACTCTTATGGAAAGATGATAAAGTGATATCAATGCAATATTCCTGGGATATCATAACCAAGAATTATCAATTACAAATTTTAAAGAAAGAGTAGCACTTATTTAGAATTTATTTTAAGAGCTTGTCCTTTTAAAGTTTTTGTATGTTTGCCTTTATCAATTACAAGATTACCATTTACTAATACATATTCTATTCCTTCAGCAAATTGCTTAGGGTTATCTTTTGTTGCTTTTGATTTAATTTTATTTAAATCAAAAATTGTTAAATCTGCTTTGAATCCATTTTTAATTAATCCTCTATCTGAAATTCCAAGTCTTTGTGCAGGAAAAGAGGTGATTTTCCTTATCGCATTTTCAAGAGACATATGTTTTTCCTCTCTTACATATTCGGAAATTATAGTTGGGA
>CAZMBU010000177.1:0-2512 GCA_964564565.1 uncultured Dehalococcoidia bacterium
AAAATCATGAGGAATATATGAATCCCCTGCAATGGAATTGTTGGGGCAGAGTTATGAATTTTTATTACAATTAGTTCTAGATAAAAGATTAAGAGATTATTTTACTTATACTTCTTCTGTATTCTCAAAACAAATATATGAAGGTTATTGGTTTGATACGACAACAGCTGTGGCTTTGCAAGCTTTATCTAAAATTTCTGAAATGATTTCAGGAACAATTATATTGAAATTATATAAAGGTAAAGTTTATTTTGAAAAAATTGAAAAATTAGATGAAGTATCACATTCTTTATATACCGATGATTCTTCAATGGAAAATATAGGAGACTTCAACCATGTAGATTCCCAGGGATTTATGAATATTTTAGGTTTGAGTGCTAAAAATTTAGGTCTGAAGCAAAAGAATCACGAAATTTTAGATTTATAATAAATAATTTTGGGGTTATAAATGAATGATGAACTTTCGAAGCAGATAATTTCTACTGTAAGACAATTTGTTAATCAAGATGTTACTCCTGTTGTAAATGAATTAGAAGATAAAGATATTTACCCTAAAGAACTAGCGAACAAAATGGCAGAATTGGGATTGTTTGGTATTAATATACCAGAAGAATACGGTGGATTAGGTTTACCTTTCAAAACATTATCTGATATTTTTATTGAACTAAGTAAAGGATGGATGAGCTTGGCCGGGATACTTGGTACTCATACTATTCTTTCATATTTAATACTTAATTATGGGACTGAACAACAAAGAAAAAAATATCTTCCAGGCTTGGCTAATGGTTTTTACAGAGGAGGTCTTGGATTAACTGAATCCCATTCTGGGAGTGATGTTCAAAATATAAAAACAGTAGCAAAAAAAAATGATGAAGGTTATGAAATTAATGGATCAAAGATGTTTATAACTAACGGATCAAATGGAAATTTATTTGTAATTGTATCCAAAACGAATCTTAATGCTAGCCCAAAATATAAAGGCATATCCTGTTTTATTGTTGAAAAAACAGATGAAGGTTTTAGTGTTGGGCAAAAATTGAATAAATTAGGATACAGAGGTGTGGATACATGTGAATTACTTTTACAAGATTGTGAAATTCCTCTAAACAGATTATTAGGTACCGAAGAGGGAAAAGGTTTTACTCAAGTTATGGATGGCTTAGAAACTGGCAGAATAAATGTAGCTGCCAGATCAGTAGGAGTTGCTAAAGTAGCTTTAGATATGTCAATTAAATATACAAAAAGCAGAGAAACTTTTGGAAAGAAAATTAAAGATCATCAAATGATTCAATCTATGATAGCTAATATGGCAACTAAAATTGAGGCAGCAAATTTATTGGTGAGTAATGCAGCTAAATTAAAAGATCAAGGAGAAAGGGTCGATTTGGAATCTGGAATGGCTAAACTTTACGCAAGTGAAATGTGCCAAGAAGTATGTATGGATGCAATGAGAATTCATGGGGGTTATGGGTATGTTAAAGATTTGCCTATTGAAAGATTTTATAGAGATGCTCCATTGATGATTATTGGTGAGGGTACAAATGAAATTATGAAATTATTAATTGCAAAAAGAATATATGAAAAATATATTTAAATTGAAAAGGATAATTTATGGAAATTGATGTTTATGATAGCTATGGAAGATTTTATGATGATTTTGAAAAAGGAATGATATTTAAGCATTGGCCTGGTAAAACAATCACGCAATCTGATAATCATAACTTTTGTCTTTTAACTATGAATAACAGCCCGTTGCATTTGGATGTTGAATATATGAAAAATCACAAACATGGCAAACCTATAGTAGTAGGCCTTTTAGTGCTAAGTATAATTGTTGGTATGACAGTACAAGATTTGTCAGGAAAAGCAATAGCTAATCTAGGTTATGAACTAGTCTCTCATGATGGTCCAGTTTTTGAAGGTGACACTTTATACGCTCAATCTGAAGTGATTGAAATGAGAGAAAGCAAATCTAATCCTGATGCCGGGATAGTTAAAGTAGAAACTTTGGGTTACAATCAGGATAAAGAAAAAATATTAACTCTAAGAAGAAATATATATATTCCATTAAGAAAGGAAAAATAATTTTATGTCAGAAAATTATTCAGATTATACTATATCGTTTAACTATGAACAAAGATTGGCAGCATATGATATAAAAGGATCTATTGCTCATTCGAGAATGCTTGCTAAGCAAAACATTATTGCTGATTCTGAAAATGAAAAAATCATTAACGGATTAAATAATGTTTTAGATGAAATCCAATCAGGAAAATTTAAATGGAATAAAGATCTTGAAGATATTCATATGAATATTGAATTTAGATTAACAGAATTAATTGGAGATACCGGAGCGAAATTACATACAGCAAGATCTAGAAATGATCAAATTTCATTGGATATGAGAATGTATGTAAAAGACTTAAATAAGCAGGCAATAAACTTATTGATTAGATTAGTAAATACTTTGATTAAACTTGCAGATGGAAATATCAGTTTTATTTTGCCAGGA
>CAZMBU010000178.1:0-2499 GCA_964564565.1 uncultured Dehalococcoidia bacterium
AAGATTTTGTTGAATACGATCAATTATTTTTATTATGATTGCAACATATGCACCTTGATAATCTTGTCTTGGACCATAAATATTCATAAAACGTAAAACTATATATTCTAAGCCGTATTTGAAATTAAAAGTCCGAAAAAGGGATTCACCGGCAAGTTTAGTTGCTGCATAAAAGTCGCGATATTCCAAAGGGTGTTTTTCATCCATTGGGTAATAGACTGCATTTCCATATACAGAGGAGCTAGAAGTAAACACTATTCGACTAACATTATTTTTAACACAAGCATCAAGCAGGTTAAAAGTGCCAACAATATTTACATCTAACGCAGATCTGGGATATTCCTGACAATGAGGAAGGCAAAGAGAAGCCAAATGGAATACACCATCCACATCTTTAGTTGCTTTATCAACAGCACTCAAATTGGCTAGTTCTGGCTTCAGTTCGAATATTTCTACCCTTTCATCATTTATAACTTGGTCAAGATTGTGAATACTTCCTCTTATAAAATTATCTAAAACACAAACCTTTGCAACATCTTCCTTAAGAAGCATATCAACCAAATGCGAGCCTATGAACCCAGCACCACCAGTAACTAGAAATTTTTTTCCTGAAATATCCATTTTACTATTCTACTTCCACCCTTTCTTTCGATAGAGAATCAGTAAACAATGTGTTATATTATTTTTATAATTCATCAGCCACATAATTACCTATAAACCCAATATCTTCAGTAATTATTAGATTCAATTAAGTGAATCTAATACTGATTTCAATGAATCAACTACATACATCAATTCATCAACTCTGAGATCTGGATATAGTGGTAAACAAATTTGTTGATTTGATACATATTCAGCACCAGGGAATTGGTCCTTTGGATCATTTAAAATCAATTCTTTGTATTTATTAAATACTGGCTGAGAATGGCAAAGTTGACTATATACTTCTCCAGGTAAAGATACCTTGAAGTCATTTTTTAATTTGGTCTTTATTTTATCTCTTTCATATTTGTCATCCAGATACACAATGTATTTATAGTATGGTGATTTAATCTTTTCAGATTGTTTAATAAGACTAATACCATCAACCTCTTTAAGTACATCATTATACATCTGAGCTAAACGTTGTCTTTTTTTTATTATCTTTTTACATCTTTCCATTTCTAAAAGACCTAATAAAGCATGAAATTCACTAAATCTCCAGTTATGGCCAAGTTCAGTATGTAAATTATATTTTGGATTTTTCTTTCCATGTTCTCTTAGTATTAGAGAACGCTCATAAATTCTATTGCTATTTGTTGTAATCATGCCTCCTTCCCCAGTTGTTAAAACCTTAGTGGGGTAGAATGAAAATGCTCCTGCAATACCTAATGATCCTGCCATCTTTCCTTCAATAGTTGCCCCATGAGCATGGGCAGCATCTTCGATTAATAACAATCCTTCTTGTTCACAAATATTTTGTATTTCTTGCCAATGGGAAGAAATTATTCCGCCAATGTGGACTGCGATAACTGCAACACTATCATGCCTAATATTTCTTTTTAAATCTAATGGGTCAATTGACAAATCAAATGGAGATACATCGACAAAAATTACTTTTGCACCAGCATGAATTGCTGCCAGAGGCGTAGCCATAAAAGTGTTAGTAGGTACTATAACCGACTTCCCTTCTACTTTTAATGCTCTAAGTGGAATTTCCAGAGCACTAGTACCGCTATTTACTCCAATGGCATATTTTACTCCCACAAAATTCGAAAATTTTGTTTCGAATTCTCGTACCTTATCATGCATAGTTAAAAAACCACTTTTCATGATTTCAGCTATGCCAGATTGAATAAATTCTATTTCATCTTCACTATAATCCAATCTAAGAATTGGGATCCGATCAATATTATGGTTGATCATTTAATAATCAAAGAATAGGTATAAGATATAAATATCTAAAAAGATATTAAGAATTACAATGACAGTTTAAATATCTTTAGCATAGAATAGATAGATTTGACAACATTAATGTATCTACCAGAAAGTTAGAAGAATAATTGTGAACTAAACCCTGCGAGGTAGCGTGGGATATTATTTACGGGAACATTGGTAGATTTTGTTATGATTAACCATGTCACAATGTTCTTTATTATATTAACATTTAGTATTGTTGGACCATTTATTTAATTAAACCAACATACCTATGCCAATTAGGTATTCTATGACTTTCCCCTAACTTCTTAAAATCATTTCAATATTTGTCGATAAACCATAAAAGCTTCAGCAGCTTTAAAACCAACAGACATCCCACGCATTTTCGCTAATGTTTTGATACCTTCAATTGATCGGGGATGGGGAAAATCACAAAGTTCGTCGTCATAACATTTCATAGCATCAATTTTCATTTCCAGTACGCTTTCAATGTTGATATAAAAGTTTGGTAAAAACGCAAATTCTGGATAATTAGGAGTTTGCTCTGTTGTCGAAAGCGTTTCGTAGCAGTAAATGCTGGAA
>CAZMBU010000179.1:0-2488 GCA_964564565.1 uncultured Dehalococcoidia bacterium
CCTGGAATTGAAAAATTTGATCCGTCTGGATTTATATAAATACGATCGGAATTTAATTTTCTTGTTACTTTTTTATTGTTTTTTATAAATGTTTCTTCAAGAGTGCCTTTCATCAATCCCAACCAATTTTGATATACTAAAACTTTATCATCAGCATCTACAGCTGCTACTGAATCCTCACAGTCTTGGATAGTGGTAATAGCTGCTTCAATTAATATATCTTTGATTCCTGCTGAATCACTTTTTCCGATATTACTGTTTCTGTCTAATAATATTTCTATATGTAGATCATTATTAATCATTAAAATACTTTGAGGAGAAGTTGGATTTCCTGTGTAACCTACAAATTTAGATTTGTCCTGTAATGAAGTTTTTGTTTCATTATTTAATGTAATTTCAAGTTCTCTGTTATTTATTTGGAATGAAACAACTTTAGTAAAATCACTATCTGCAAGAGGGAATATATTGTTTAAAAATGTTTTTGCAAATGAAACAACTTTATCACCACGTATAGGATTATAAGCATTCCCACGATCTGCGTTATTTTCTTCAGATATAACATCTGTGCCATATAATGAATCATAAAGACTTCCCCATCTGGCATTAGCGGCATTAAGTGAAAATCTTGCATTTGTGATAGGGACAACTAATTGCGGGCCTGCAATCTTAGAAATTTCTTTATCTATATTAGTGGTTTGAATTTTGAAGGATGGAATGTCTTGTTCTATGTATCCAATTTCTAAGAGAAATTTCTTATATTCATTTATATCTAATTGTTTTATTTTATTTTGTTTATGCCAGTTATCAATTTTAATTTGTATATCTTGTCTTTTATTTAAAAGTTTTTTATTTAAAGGAGTGAATTTTTCAATAATAGTACTTAAAGATTGCCAAAAATTTTTAGGATTGATATTTAGCTCTGTTAGCATTTCTTTTTTGACAAATTCATCTAATGTTTTTGACACGAGTATATTGTTATATTTAATTCTCTTTGGCATGCTTATTTAAAATATTTTTTTTATTAAATGTATAATATTGAATGAGGTATCATACTATAAATATAATTTGTATTCTTTATATTTTTAAACATATATTATTAATGAAGTGGTATTAGGATTTAAAATGGATCAAATAGAAATTAAGAATGGATTAATAGTTGATGGAATTGGGGGAAGTCCATATGTTGGGAATATATATTTGAAAGACGGGAAAATTGTAGCAATAACCCATGGTGAGAGTTTAAATGCAGATATTTCTATTGATGCTTCCGGAAAAATAGTTACACCTGGATTTATAGATATACATACACATAGTGATCTTTCATTTTTACTTGATTCTACTGCACAAAGTAAAATAAGGCAGGGCGTTACAATGGAATTAATAGGTAATTGCGGGATGAGTCCTTGCGCTCCTTTAACTGGAGAATCAAAAGAATTATTAATGCAACGATTATCTATTTATGAAAACAATGAAGGGTTAGCAGATAAAATTAACTGGACAGATTATGCCGGATATATTGAAGCATCAAGAAAATCAGGAGCTACTTTAAATGTTGCTTTTCAAATAGGGCATGGTACTTTACGATCAGCAGTTATTGGACAGGAAGACAGACCTCCAACATCAGATGAGTTAAACGAAATGAAAAGGCTTACTGGTGAAGCACTTGATGCCGGTGCGCTTGGTTTTTCAACCGGCTTATTTTATGCACCAGGATATTATGCAAGAGCAGATGAAGTTATTGCTATCGCTGAAGAAGTGGGTAAAAGAAATAAACTTTATTCAACACATCAAAGAGATGAGGGTACAATTTCTGTAGGTTTGTTTACATCTTTGAATGAAGCTATTGAAACTGGGAGAAGGGCAGAATGCAAGGTACAGATATCTCATGTTAAATGTGATTTTCAAAAAGTTTGGGGTAAAGCAGACAAAGTTCTTGAACTTATCGAAAATGCTGTAGATGAAGGTTTGGATGTTGCTGGTGATCAGTATCCTTATCCAAGATCAAGTACCGGAATTACTGGAGCTTTATTCCCAAGATGGTCATTATCTGGCGGAAGAGATGAAACTCTTAAGATTATGGCTAATGAAGATTCTCGGCCCGGATTAATTGATGGAATTAATGAAATTATAGATCAGGGAATAGGTCCTGAAGCAGTTTTAATAGCAAGATATGTTCCGGATGAATCTTTGGAAGGTAAAACTTTGGCAGAAATTTCTGATCTGATGAGAATGCCTCCTGCCGAAACAGTTTTAAGTATGTACGAGCAAGGTGATGCGATGGTCATTGAATACAGTATGGATGAAGAAGATGTTGATAACTTTGCAAAACATCCCTTGATTGCAGTTGCCTCAGATGGATCTTCAGTTTCAACAGAGGGAATCTTGTCGGTTGGTAAACCCCACCCGAGAAGTTATGGGACAAACCCAAGATTTTTACAAAAATTTGTAAATGAAAAAAAAATTGTATCAATACAGGAAGCTGTAAGAA
>CAZMBU010000180.1:0-2484 GCA_964564565.1 uncultured Dehalococcoidia bacterium
ATTTGCATAATGGCTTCTTTTAGCTCCTATTACTGGGCAGTGCGCTACAGTAAAGTCATTATTAGAAAGTATGTCTTTTTCTTTGTCTGTTACAAAATTACAGTGGGCTCCTATAACACTAATGTTATCAAAAAATTTAAAAGAATTTAAATATTCCACAGAACCCATATTGTATTCTGTATTCATATATTTGTTTTCAGTAGCTGTTTGACCCATATGCATGTGTATACCTAATTGCAAATTATCTGCCATTTCTTTGGCCTGCTTAATTAATTTATTTGAAAGTGTGTCTGGGGCATGTACTCCTACTCTACATGTTATTAATCCATTATTTGCATTGTGCCATTTAGAAATAAAATTTTCTGAAGCTTTTAATTTTGTTTGACCTTCCAGGTCGTCTCGTTCGTATTTGAAAAATTGTATTTTTGATAAATCTGTATCTTTTAACTTGTTTGACAATACTGCTCTTATGCCAACTTCTTTTGCTGCCTGAGCTATTGACCATGGGTAATGCCAGATATCATTAATGGTTGTATATCCACCTTTGATTGCTTCTGCTATTCCAAGCTTAGCTGTGAGATAGGTATTTTTTTCATTTAATTGTTTTTCCATTGGAAGTGCCAAGCCATAGAAACCATCAATTTTATCTTCAGTAAATCCTTTTAAAATTGGAGTTGGTGATACATGAGTATGGCTATTTATAAATCCAGGGAAAGTGACAGTATTTGAACCATCAATTGTTTTTTTGGGAGAGTATGATGATGTTAAATTATCCTGGATATCAATTATTTCACCATTATTGATTACAATAGATTTACTTACAGGAGTTTTAAATTCTTTAAACTCATTTAAACCGACACATTTGGTATTTTTTATTATTAAATCTACTTCCATTAGTTTTTAATACTTTAATTAAAATTGATCTATATAGTTACATGAGAAAAGTTGTATTCCCTCATCATTAGTGTAATCACAAATACCTTGTAAATCATCCTGAAAACGTTTGATTTTAAAAATTAATTCTCCCTGATGTTTTTCAAGTGAAATAATTTTTTCTTCAAGAACATTTGTATAATTTAGTAAGGCTTGATATTTTTTTTCATCCAATTTTAACTGGTTGTTAAATTCTTCTATTGTTATATATTGCTTTTCGATTGAGGGGTTTGTATTTGTATCATTGTCAGTGCAAGAAATGGCCATTAATACTGTTAATGAAATACTAAATATTATTAAAATAAATTTATTCATGACAGGCTCCTTTTTGTATCATTATGTGATACTAAAAAGTGTTTGGCAACTAGAGAGTAACATTCAATTATTTAAAACTATTGTTACTATTCCTGTTAGACAGATAAAAATTCCTGAAATTTGATATATGTTTAATTTTTCTTTCAGAAAAATATAACTTAAAATCAATACAAAAATTGGAGAAGAAGTTACTAGAACAGTTGTAAGAGTTCCTGAATTATATTTTAATGATGTGACCCAAAGTAAAAATGCGAAAGTTATACAAGCTCCAGATAAAGATAAAAATTTAAGTTCTCTTAAATTTAAAGTTTTTACGAGATCATATCTTTTATTAAATATTACTGATCCTTGTATAATCAAGATGACACAACATTTTATGAATACTGCAGTTAATATTCCTGTTTTTAATAAAGATCT
Organism: uncultured Dehalococcoidia bacterium; assembly: GCA_964564565.1. Classification (GTDB taxonomy): domain Bacteria; phylum Chloroflexota; class Dehalococcoidia; order Lucifugimonadales. The sequence continues at coordinate 1,666 of CAZMBU010000180.1, forward strand.
ATCTACTATAAATGCAGTATTGCCCCATATGAATCCTCCAAAGATACTTGCAGACATTCCTATTAGATTAAATTTGGATTCATTTATTCTTTTAAATGTTTGAAAATTTATAGTAGAGATTCCTGATAATATTAATATTATTCCTAGAAGGAAAAATATTCCAAAACTTAAATTATTAATATAAGTATCTATGATTGTTATAGTCATTACTTGTGTTGCGTGTATTAAGACATATACTATTCCTAAGGGCGTTCTTCTTATAGAAAAAATATAAAGAAGAGTTCCTGCCAAATCTAAAATATATGCAAATATTAGTATTCCTAGAGTGCTGTGATTTATGTAAATCAGGTCTTTCCATAAATCATTTAAAGTAATTAGCAATATACAAACAAGTATAGTTATAGAACTTTCTACTACTGGTAGAACGTAATGATTTTCTGTACGTGTTTTTCTCAAAAACAAACCTGAGTTTGCCCAGCTAAATGCAGTAATTAAAGGTAAAAAAGTATAAAAAGAATTCATAATGTATTTTTTTAAAACATCAGTTTAATTTATTATTAAAAATATTAAATATTTTATTTATATATATCAATATTTTTAATAGATAATGAACCCAAATCATATATATATTAATAGGTTAAGAAGAGTATCAAGAACTGGATGCGCATTTGGATGTGGAGTTTTTATATTAATTTTGTGGGGGATAGGATTATTTCTTAATGAGTTTAAATGGCATATTTTATTAGCCGTAGCTTTATTTCTCATAGCGAAGATAACTTACGATTCTATTGGTACTAAAAATAAATATATGAAATATTT
>CAZMBU010000181.1:0-2472 GCA_964564565.1 uncultured Dehalococcoidia bacterium
TGGACACTTCATCCATTGATTCATCTTCAGAATTTTTAGGTTATAAAATAAGAATGCCAATTTTGCTAGCCCCTATCGGATCTCAGCAAAATTTTACAAAAGATGGAGCTTCTGTAGCAACAAAAGCAGCAAATAAATTCAATGTGATCGATGTAATAAGTTCTGTTAGTGAACCAAATCTAGAAACAATAGCAAAAGCTGCAGATAATCCAAAAGTATATCAGTTATATATTCGTGGTGATGAAAAATGGACACAGGAAATGATTTCAAGGGCTGTTGCAGCAGATTATAAAGCATTATGCATAACAGTAGACACTCCACGATTAAGCAGAAGAGAAAGACCAATGATAAGTAAATTTAATGTCCGTTCCACAAGAGCTCCTTTCAATCCACTGTATGCAGCTTCAGTTACATGGGATTCCCTAGATAAAATACATGCAATGTCAGATCTTCCACTTATTTTAAAAGGAATTGCTACAAAAGAAGATGCAAAAATAGCTTTAGATCATGGAGCAGATGTAATTTGGGTATCTAATCATGGAGGGCGTCAACTGGATTATAATCTAGGAACAATGGATATGCTTCCTGAAATAGTAGAAGCAGTAGATAAAAAAGCTAAAATTGTAATAGACGGTGGTGTGCAAAGAGGAAGTGATATTGCAAAAGCAATAGCAATTGGTGCTGACAATGTAGCTATAGGAAAAATGCAATGCTGGGGCCTGGCAGCAGCAGGAGAAGCAGGTTTAATTCGAACACTTGAAATATTAGAAGATGAATATGTAAGTGCTCTGGGATTCCTTGGAGTTACATCAACAAATCAATTGAATTCTAATCATGTATGTAAATCCGATCCCGTCACAAATCCCCACGAAATGTCTACCTGGGTAAATATGCCCAAAGGTAGATTAACATAATTAAAAACTAAACTTTATTATTCTAAAAAAATATAATCAACTGCTATAAATCTCAAGTGTATCAGTCACTGCATCTTTTGAAACAAGTTTCACATATGAAGAGATATCTTCAAGATGAATCCTTATTTGTTCTTGCCTAATACCTGTTGGGCCATACACAGTAAACAAAACATCTTCAGTATCAGGATTTATAGGGGTACGATTATCAGGACCATAGATAATAGATGATATAACTCCTGCATTGTCAGATATAAACATATCATCTGGATTAAGGTTTTGTAATTTACCACCCATACCAGTATAAGATTCATTACCATTAGCAATATTAAGAACAACAGGGTTTTGCAATTTTGATATATCATGCCCAGCAGTTAACAATTGATTTTTTAATTCAGCAGCAAACATAGCACTGACTAATGTTGAAATACGGGGGAGTTTTCGGTTTTTTAAAGCAATAGATTCAAGCTGTAACATCACATGGTAAGTTTTCTTGAATTTCTTATAATATTCAGTATATGCTCGTATAGTAGGTAATTCGCGAATTCCTTCTCTCCCAGATTGAGAAAAATTATTACGAATTTCTTCTTCAATTTCTTGCATTTTATTATCTAAATCAGGATGGTTTTTAGGATTAATAGTATTTTTCATTACAAGTAATCCAACTGATGCTCCCGGAAAAGCATCTTTCCATTCCTTAGTTACTTCTAGACGCCTAATATTTTCATTGTTTGTCATATATTGTTACATCCAAAAGTTAACGTAATAACAATCATTAACGAAGCACATAATAATATTCTTTTCATTTAATGCTAAATATTGAATTTAAAAAGTTCATTTTATTGTATTTTAATTATACATCGGTTGAGTGATAATCCATAAACTAGCTATAGTGTATCCAACCATCAAAATAAGCATTGGATATTGACTACGTATAGCATATTTATGAGATTTGATTAATCTGAGAGCTATAGTATGAGATAAGAAAATTGCGATTATATGCCCAATAAGTATAGAAATTACAGATGTAAACCAATAAAAGTTAGAACTGACAAGCATAAAATTTATTTTATAATTTGTAGTTCCAAAAAGATTCCAATCAAAACCAAAAGGATCAGAAATCAAAGGGAATATTAATTGACCTTGAATAAGTAAGAAGAGTAAGAAATGAGCTATATGATATGCTAAAGCTATAGGTATTAATGTATAAACAAAAGATTTTGCTATATCTGTAGTCTTTAAATTATTTCCACTTGCTATCATCATTAATACACAAAAGTAGAAATAAATACCAATAAAAATTAATACTGAAAAAAGAAGTCCAATTGTGTTAATTAACATTATATTAGGAATAAATTGTGTAATGTAATTTTGAAAATTTATCCATATCAAAGTACCTGTAAAACCATCAAATGTAACAGTGGCTAATAACAGTATTACTAGTAGTGTTTCAGAAATTGATATTTTTTTTATATTAAGTAATTCAGATCCAAAAATACAAAGGTATATTTCTTTTAAATTAATTTCCTTAGTTTTATTTATAGTATTTTTAGTAGTTTTT
>CAZMBU010000182.1:0-2468 GCA_964564565.1 uncultured Dehalococcoidia bacterium
TTATTTAAATCATTTTTATAATTACGTACAGTAAATTTTGATAAATTTCGATAATTTATCAAATAAGCTGTAAAATCTTCAATTAATTGAAGTAAATCTATAATAATCGTTTTTTTCATAATAATTTTTACTGACTAGCTTTCAAAGATTCTGGTATTTTTTGAAAAGATTTACAAATTTCACATCTCAAACTTTTTCCTCGAACAAATAAAGTTTCAACTCCACATTCCTCATTTAAACATTTACCTTCAGAAGGTTTATATCTAGAATTAAATTTGCAATTTGGATAATCAGCACATCCATAATAAACGCTTGCTTTTGATCCTTGCAATTCTCTTAATGTCGAATTGGAACATTGAGGGCATTTATGATTTAGCTCAAGTATAATTGGTTTTGCGGTCTTGCATTCAGGGAAGCCAGAGCACCCTAAAAATCTTGTGCCTTTAGCTTTAGAAGTTCTCACTATCATAGGTCTTTCACATTCCGGACATGATTCGTCAGAATATTCTTCAACACTTTCACGTGGAACTCTTTCTTGCTTTTCTGCCATTGTGATACTATTTACTAATTTTTCATAAAAATTATTCAATAATTCCTGCCAATCCATTTCACCCAAAGCTATTTTGTCTAATTTTTCTTCCATATCTGTTGTATAACCAGGGCTCACTTCCATAGCAAAATTATCTTTAAGAAATTTAGAAATTGCTCTTCCTAATTTTGTTGGGTGTAATCTTGAGTTTTTCTTTACCAAATAAGTTTTAAGGTTTGTTTTAATTGTATTAGCATAAGTACTAGGTCTTCCGATTCCTTCTTGTTCCATTTTTCTTACTAACATAGCCTCCGTATATCTGTTAGGAGGTTTTGTTTTATCATGCTTGGAAATAGCATCATTTATTTTTATTATTGATCCTTCTTTAAATTGAAAATTTGACACAACTTCATCTTCTGATTTTTCTCTATCTTCACCATATAAAACAGAATATCCGTCAAAAAGTACGATCCAATTTTCAATATTAAATATCAATTCTTCATCTTCATATTTTTGATTGATTATAATTTTAGCTTTGCTAACTTTGTATAATGCTTTTTCCATTTGAGATGATACAAATCTTTTCCAAATCAAATCATATAATCTATATAAGTTATTGTTATCACTTACCAAAAGAGCTTTTAGTTTGTCAGGAGCCATATTCACATCTGTTGGCCTGATGCATTCATGGGCTTCTTGTGCTCTTTGTTTATTTTTATAATAATTAGGTTTAGATGGTAAATATTTATCACCATATTCATTTTTAATATAATCTCTAACATTATTCATTGCAGTAGGAGTTATAGTAAAAGAATCTGTACGCATATAAGTAATTAAACCAACAGAATTATTGTCTTTTAATTCTATTCCTTCGAATAATTGTTGAGCTAAGCCCATCGTTACATCTGGAGACAAACCTAATTTTTGACTTGCTTCTTGCTGTAGAGAACTTGTAATAAAAGGCGGTCTTGGGGATTTGTAACTTTCTGAATTTTGCAAATTTGAAACTGTTGCGTCATTATTATTTAGAATTTTTAATATTGATTCCGTTTTTAGTTTGTCAAAAATCCGATATCTCACCTTCTTTTTAGTGCTAGGATCACTTAAATTGGCTATAATTTCAGAATTTTCAAATTGCAATTTAGCTGAAATATTCCAATATTCTTCAGAAACAAAACTCTCAATTTCTTCTTCTCTATCTACTACAAATTGCAAAACAGGTGATTGAACTCTTCCAGCTGAAGTTTTAGATTTAACTTTTTTCCACAAAACAGGACTAACTTGCCATCCAATTATTCGATCTAATAATCTTCTTGCCTGTTGAGAATTAATTAAATTAAAATCAAGCTGTCTAGGATTTGATATTGAATCAAAAACTGCCTGTTTAGTAAATTCATTAAAAACAATCCGGTTTTGCTCATTTTTATCTAAATCTAAAAATTCTGCCACATGCCATGCTATTGCTTCGCCTTCTCTGTCAGGGTCAGTTGCAATAAAAATATTTAATGCATTATCTTTCCCGTCTTTTAATTGTTTTTTTACTTTCTGAATATCTTTAGTTCTCGGTATTTCATATTCTGGTATAAATTTTTTATCATCAATTTGTATACCCAATTTCTTTTTGGGTAAATCTCTAAAATGTCCAACTGTAGCTACAGATAAATAATCATTTCCTAACAACTTTGAAATTGTCTTAGCTTTTGTCGGAGATTCAACTATCACTAAATTCTTTTTATTTTCCAATATATTTCCATTTTTAGTTTAATAAACTCGGAGAGGATGGGATTCGAACCCATGGAACTGTTGCCAGTTCACGCGCTTTCCAAGCGCGCCTATTCGACCACTCTAGCACCTCTCCATCTATTTTATAATTTTCATACGGAGAGGGTGGGATTCGAACCCACGATCTGAAAACTCAGATACCGGTTTTCGAGACCAG
>CAZMBU010000183.1:0-2461 GCA_964564565.1 uncultured Dehalococcoidia bacterium
CTTTAGGAAAATTATAAGCGATTAATTTACCGTATTGTTCCCCATCACTCCTTCCGGCAAGCCATCCTATTAAATTTTTTCTCTGATTAGGGGTAAAAGGGCTCAATAAAACAAATTCATTTTCATCATTCCCTGGAAGATTCATAACTAAATAATAAGGTTCAACCTTCTGCAAATCTCCAGATTGTCCAAATTTCTCCTGAGGTATATTCCATAAATCTTCGTTGTTATAAAAAATCTGTGAATCCTGCATATGATATTCAAGATATTTATCAGCTTGGACTTTAAATATATCTACAGGATATCTGATATGTTTTCTTAACTCGGATGGCATTTCTGATAAAGGTTTAAAAACAGTTGGGAAAATTTTAGAATAAGTATCTATCAATGGATCAGAATTCTCAGCAACATAAAATTTAACTGTTCCATCATATGCATCAATGACTACTTTTACACTATTTCTAATATAATTAAATTTGCTCTCAAATGGTTCGGAATATGGAAAATTATTTGAAGTAGTATAAGCATCCTGAATCCATTTTAATTTCCCATCATGTAATACGATGTATGGATCAGAATCTAATTCTAGAAAAGGAACTAATTTTTTTACCCTGTCCTGGATATTTCTTTCATATTGTATTTTACTGTCATTATTAATTTCACCACTAATCATTAAATTAATATCAGAAAATTTCCATGCGTAAACAAGTTTGATCAAAGGATTAGATAATAAAACCCCTCCTTTTCCCTTATAATTATGCCTTTTCAGAGTACCTTCTTTTCCGTCTTTCCCTTTTTCCTGATAATCAACTTCCTTAGTGTTTGTATTTACAATCGCATATGGCATGTTAGATTCCCCATAATATATTCTTGGGTTCTCAACAGAAAGATTTTCTTGCAATTTCCCATTCATTGATTTTACTTTTATAACACCATCAGAAGGGATATCTTTAGAGAAAAAATACGGCTTACCCTGGGAATCAAAAGAATTAACCGGACTCATTGTCAAACCATATCCATGGGTGTATTGTAAGTAATTATTAACCCATGTCTGTTTTTCTTCATCAAGTTTTTCTGGTGCAACTTCCCTTGTAGCCAACATTACTTGTCTGTATTCACCATCTATTGTGTATCTATCAACATCTACATCTTTAAAATCATAATAAGGACGTATTAACTGTGTTTGCGTATAAACATCTTTAAGTGGCTTATGATCCCATAATCTAATATTATTTAAAGTTTCTGTATAATCAGAAAATACAGTTTTGGGTATTTCTGAACTTGCAGGGAAATAACTTTCTTCTATTTTATCTAATCCATATGCTAATCTTGTAAATTCAATATTATTTGCAATATAATTTTTCTCTTTCACATATTCATTAGGAGTAACTGAAAATCTCTGTGTAAGAGTAGGCCATAACAATATTAATATAATATATAAAACACCCCATGATATAACTGGGATATACACAAAATTTCTAGGTGAATATTTTATGGAAAAAGGAATTATAAAAGAAATCACGAATCCTAGTATTGCCATAATTAAATAAGCAATAATTTTCACATTCGCATCAGTAAATCCTGCCCCAAAAACAACACCTTGCGTAGAGAATAAAACTCCCCATCTTGAGAACAGAACTCCCGCGCTAATTAATAAAAATACAATTGCAAACATAATTGGTATCTGTTTTTTTAAAATATTACTTTCAGAAAATTGTCTTCCAGCAAAAGCTGAATTAATAAACACAATAAATAAGGTAAAGATTATACATAAAACTGAAATAGCCAATAATCCTTTTTGGATATATGTGTAAACTGGATAATTAAAAATATAAAAAGATAAATCTCTGTTAAATATTGGATCAGAAGTTCCAAAAGAAGATGAATTGAAAAACCTTAAAAACAATTCCCAATTAACAGCATTAGTAAAACCAATAATAATACTAACGCCAAATACTGCAATCATTAAAAGGTATTTATATAATTTTGGACCAAGCATATTAAATGGTTCTGGCAGTTCCGATTCAAATCCATTCCATGAATATTTAAAAGCAACAAAAGAACTAATACTCAAAGTAATCAGTGAAAGAAGAAATCCGATTAAAAATAAAAATATTTTTGTTCTCAGTATTGTTAAATAAATATCTTGATAATTTAATTGACCAAACCATAATAATTCAGAATAAACATTCTTGAATATGTTTGCGAAAACGGCAAGAAGTAAAAAAGAAATAACTAGAATAATTATTGTTCTTGGAGAGATGTTTTTTAAAATAGCTGGAATTGCCACATTTTCGTCATTTATATTATTCAATATTTTCTCCTTAATTTACTATTAAAGTACCTTTGTTAAAATTATTTTTAGTAACCACACTAAATAATGCTCCTTCTTTTCTGCCATCAATGATATGAGCTTCTTGTATCTTAGATAAAGAATGCAAACATGCTTCGAGTTTTGGGA
>CAZMBU010000184.1:0-2451 GCA_964564565.1 uncultured Dehalococcoidia bacterium
TCAGAAGTATAATATTTATCAGCTAATAATCTTATAAGAGTATCACCTCCAATCAAATAATCAGCTCCTTTAAATAAAATTGATTTCCCTAAAAATGTAGCTTCATTAGTTACTAAAAGTTCATTAATAGACTTAAATTGATTAATTCTTTTGGATATTTCTTCAAGAGATAAATCTGGTTTATCAACATTTTTAAAGGATATCTCAAAAACAGGCTTTTTACCGCTAATATCCATCCCGGATTTTAATAATTGCAGGTGTCCTTCGTGAATTGGATTAAAACTACCAGGGAAAATAAGGTATTTTGAATAATCAGATATATCATTGTTTAAGGATAATTGAATATCATAATGTAAATAATTAATTTTATTAATTTGTAATTTTTTCAGATTATTCATTAATTTTTATATTTTTTATATCTATTAAAGACGAGAACAAATATTTGTCAATTTCCAATTTGGGATTTAACAAAATATTTAAAACTAAATAACTAATTATATAATCTTGTTGTTTGCGTTTAAGATTATCATCAAGAAAATTAATTTCATAATTTATATTCAGTTCATGTCCAAACAAAGTTACAAAACTTCTGTCAGGGCTGAATTTCTTCCTGTTTGTTTTTAAACTTGAAGATACAGCTAATGAGATTAAATTTTCAGTCATGCTCATTATTTTAGAAAATTTATTAAAATTATTAATTGCTAATTCTCGACAAATATTAGTATTGACATAACTATGACTTTTAAAAGATAATTCTTGATCGATTGCAATAGTTGAATAAGGGATATTTACAGAAATTAAATTATTAGAAATACCTTCTTGGTCCATAAACCATTTGACCAATCTATGACATGAACCCAACAACGTAAATACATACAAATATTTTGACAAAGAAATTTGTTTGGTTATTTTTTTGATTTCATCCTTAGATTTTGCATGAAATTGATCAAAAATCACGATTTACCTACAATAATAATAACAAAACTATTTAATTCACAAACAAACATTACACATAATCTTTTATAAATTAATTATATTCTAAAAGAATAACTATTTAAAATTATGAATATTAATAAAAAGAATAATAAAACAGCAAAACCCGGTTCTAATATTGTAAGAATATCGAGATTAGAATCTATAAAACCTATTAATATAAAATTAAATAATTTTAATATTACCAAACGTCTGTATAATCCTTCTCTAGCGCTATTTGGGAGTTATATTTTAATAATACTTATAGGCGCAATACTTCTAATGACTCCCTTTGCTGCAAATACTCAAGAAAATCACGGATTACTAACTTCATTATTCACAGCCACATCTGCATTTACCCTCACTGGGTTGGTAGTACAAAACACCAGTCAATTTTGGTCTATATTTGGTCAAATCATAATAATTACATTAATTTTCATTGGTGGAATAGGATTTATGACATCTACTATTTTTATTCTTAAAATATTTGGACAGAAAATTTCATTACCTCAACAAATACTTCTTAGAGAATCTCTAGCAGACACAAGATCATTAGGAAGGCTGCAACTTGGAAATTTAATTCCTACTATAAGTATTATTATTTCATATAGCATAATTATACAAATATCTGTAGGCATACTTTTATTTTTAGCATTCTACCAAGGCGTAAATACAAAAGAAGCGATTTGGTTAGCAATATCACATACTATATCCTCATTTAATGGGGCGGGATTCTTGTTTTTCAATACAGAAGGTTTACTAGGGGGATATGAAAAAAATATTTCTATTTTAACTTTAATGGGACTTAACATCTTTTTTGGAAGTTTAGGTTATTTAATATTTATTGATTTATTTCAAAACTTTAAATGGAAAAAATTATCCTTAAATTCAAAATTGGTAATTACCTCAACAATATTTTTAAATTTGTTTGGAATGCTAATATTATTTGCTCTCGAATCTCAACCTCAAGGAGTATTAGAAAATACTGGAATAATAAATGGGTCTGCACAGTCTCTTTTTAATACTGTAAGTGGCAGAACTGCGGGATTTTCAACTGTAGATTTTAATTCAATTCGAATTCCAACAGCTTTATGGTGCTCAGCTTTAATGTTTATAGGAGGTGCATCTGCTTCGACTGCAGGAGGTATTAAGCTCAATACTATTATGGTTGTTTATTCATTTATACTAAGTACTCTCAAAGGATCTCAAGATACTTCTATCTTTAATAGAAAAATACCTCAAGAACAGGTAAATAGATGTATAACAATATTAATGATTTCGATAATGATCATATTCATTGCCACAATTCTAATTTCTTTAACTGATTCGTACGAAATACATAAAATATTTTTTGAAATTTGTTCTGCTTTTGGAACAGTAGGATTATCTTCTGGATTCACTCAACAAAGTTCAAATTTAAGTAAAATAATATTAATAATACTTATGATAACAGGAAGAATTGGCCCCTTAACAATGGTC
>CAZMBU010000185.1:0-2449 GCA_964564565.1 uncultured Dehalococcoidia bacterium
ATATAAAACTAAACTTGCTGCAGCGCTGCCTCTTACATTAAAAGTGATATTATTTTCAAGTGAATATTTAGCTATATCCCAGACAACTAAAAAATAATTCGCATAATTTGTTTGTCTAATAACATCTAACTCATATCTCATTCTTTCTTTATACAATTCAGAAGGATCATTAAATAATTGTTTAAAACCTAATGCGCATTGCTTTTGCAAATATGTCCATGAATCACTACCGTCTTCTATATTAAAAACCGGAATTTTTGTTGTTTCCAGATCTAATTTTATACCGCACATATCAGAAATTAACTGTGTATTTGAAATTGATTCTGGAATATCAGCAAATAAATCTGACATTTCTTTTGGGCTTTTCAAATAATAAGATTGATCATCAAATTTCATTCTATTTGTTGAATCAATTTGACTATTTGTCTGAATGCATAAACATACATCATGTGCATTAGAATCAATTTGCTCTGTATAGTGAGAATCATTAGTTGCAACTAAAGGTATATTAGTTTCATTACTTAATTTAATAATATTTTGATTTATCAAATCTAAATTATCAACATTTTCATGTCTCATAATCTCAAGAAAATAATCATCAAAAACAGATGAATACCATTCCACCATTTTTTTTGCATCATCATAACTTTGATGAATTATAAGTCTTGCAATCTCTCCGCTAGGACAACCTGATAATATAATTAAACCTTCTTTATATTCTTCCAATAATTTTTTATCAATTCGGGGTCTATAATAAAAACCTTCTGTATTACCTATGCTCAACAATTTAACTAAATTTTTATAACCAATATTATTTTTTGCAAGCACTGTTAAATGATATGGGCTTCTTTCTGTTTGATCTTTAATTTTGTAATCATTTATTGCAACATAAATTTCAGATCCAATTATAGGTTTTATGCCTTCATTTAAACACTCAGTATATAAATCAATAGCGCCATACATATTTCCATGATCGGTTACTGCTAGAGCATTCATACCTTTGGATTTTGCGGATTTAACTAAATCTTTAATTCTACTAATACCATCAATAATGCTATATTCGGTATGTACATGCAAATGTGTAAAAGAATTCATAAATATTAGCGATAATAGAAAATCTAATAATTAAAATGTTACACAAAATCTAAATTAAATAATACAAAAAAAAAGGAGCATAAATTATATGCTCCTTTTTTTTATTTATTTTTATAAGTATTTACATACCCATATCCGGCATTCCACCTCCCATTGGTGGCATTGGCGGAGTATCTTCTTGTATGTCAGTTATTAAAGCTTCAGTGGTAAGCACCATTGCACCAACACTAGCAGAATTTTCAATAGCTGCACGAGTAACTTTTGCAGGATCCATGATTCCTTTTTCAATTAGATCAACATATTCACCGGCTTCAGCATCATAACCTTTATTACCTGCAGTCTTTAAAGAAGCTTCTAAAACAACTTCTCCAGAAACACCGGTATTTTCAGCTATAATTTTTATTGGCTCTTCTAAAGCTTTAGATAAAACAGCTACGCCTGTAGCTTCTTCACCTTTTAACTTTAATTTACTTAAAGCTTGCTTAGCTCTGAGTAAAGATAATCCTCCACCAGGAACTATGCCTTCTTCTACAGCAGCTCTTGTTGCTGACAGAGCATCTTCTACTCTATTCTTTTTCTCTTTTAATTCAATTTCAGTAGCAGCTCCAACTTTTATGATTGCAACCCCTCCTGATAATTTCGCTAATCGCTCTTGTAATTTTTCTCTATCGAAATCAGAAGTTGTTTCTTCTATCTGTGCTTTGATTTGAGTAACTCTTGCACTTATAGCATTTTCTTCACCAGAGCCATCGACTATTGTTGTCTCTTCTTTTGTTGATACAACTCTTCTTGCTCTTCCAAAATCTTCAGGAGTAACTGTATCCAATTTCCTTCCAACTTCTTCACTAATAACTGTTCCGCCAGTTAAAATAGCAATATCTTCTAACATTGCTTTTCTTCTGTCTCCAAACCCAGGAGCTTTAACACCTAGGATTTGTAAAGTTCCTCTTAATCGGTTTACAACCAGAGTAGCTAAAGCTTCCCCATCAATATCTTCAGCAATTAAAACTACATTCTTAGTTATTTGAAGAATTTTTTCCAATGCTGGAAGAATATCATTAACTGCAGATATTTTTTTATCGGTTATTAAAATATGAGGATCTTCAATCGAAGATTCCATTCTATCCTGATTTGTTATGAAGTAAGGAGAAATATAACCTCTGTCAATTTGCATTCCTTCTACGAATTCTTGTTCGTAACTTAAACCTTTTGATTCCTCAACAGTTATAACTCCGTCTTTACCAACTTTTTCCATAACTTCAGCAATCAAATTACCCATTTCATCATCATGTGATGAAAGAGTAGCTACTTGCGCATGCTGATTCCTGCCTTCTACAGGTATAGACATAATACT
>CAZMBU010000186.1:0-2448 GCA_964564565.1 uncultured Dehalococcoidia bacterium
AGGGTGGGTTAAGAACTGAAAGTACACTAAAAGCATTAGATATTCCTTATGATATTATTGATTCTCCTGAATCAGTTGAAAAAAAGATCAATAAAGCAGCTGTTTTATCAGAAAGCTCAGAAAGACCGGTTGCGTTGTTAATAACCCGAGATCTGATGGTTGAATAATGAAAAGAATTGATGCGTTACAAAGAATATATAAACAATTAGATTCAAAATTAATTATTACAAATATGGGTGCAGTAGCAGCTGAATTATATTCGCTTGGACACAGAAAGAATTTCTTCTACTTAGAGCATAGCATGGGGCTCGCATCATCAGTTGGATTAGGATTAGCATTATCAAAACCCAATATAAAAGTAATTGTACTAGATGGAGATGGTTCAGTATTAATGAATCTTGGAACTTTTTCAACAATTGCAAGATATAACCCAAAAAATCTTACTCATGTAATATTTGACAATGAAAGTTTATTATCTGTTGGAGGATTTCCAACGGCAACATCTACAGGCACAAATTTAAAAGATATAGCACTAAGTTCCGGGGTGAAAAACGCATTTGAAACCAAAGATATTGATGATTTTGAATCATTGTTTGAAAAAAACATTAACATAGATACTTCGTCAGTTCTAGTATCGAAAGTAGAAGCAAAAGGTCCCGAAAAGTTTACAATGGATTTAGGACTTATAGAAAATAAAATAGAATTTAAAAGATATATTAATTCAATAAAGGAGAATTAGATGATATTAGAAGAATTCGTTAATAATATAAGATCAAGTAAATTAGAAGTTGTGGATCTAACGCAACCATTAAATGAACAAACTCCGATCTTAACGCTTCCAGAAGAATTTGGACAAACAATTCCATTCAAGAAAAAAGAAATTTCAAAATATGATGAAAAAGGACCTGGTTGGTATTGGAATAACTTTGAAACAGGAGAACATACGGGTACACATCTTGATTCCCCAAATCATTGGGTAACAGGAAAAGATAAATATTCTGTTGACCAAATTCCAGTAGAAATGCTTATAGGTAGTGGTTGTTTAATAGATATGGAAAAAGAAGTAGAAGAAAATCCAAATGCATTGTTAACACCTTCTCATATTTCAGAATGGGAGAAACAAAACGGAAACATGCCTAAAAACTCCTGGGTTTTAATCAAAACAGGATGGAGTTCAAGATTTAACGACCCAGAAGCCTATGCAAATTTCAATACGGACGATCAAATGCCAAATACTCCAGGAATATCTAAAGAAGCATCAGAATTATTAGCAAATGAAAAAGATGTATTAGGCGTTGGTGTTGAAACTGTTGGCACAGATGCAGGTATAGCACCTTCTTTCGATCCGCAATTCCCAAATCATAATATTATGCATGGTGCGGGTAAAATGGGTTTAACTAGTTTATGTAATTTAGATTTAATACCTCCGAAAGGGTCAATAATTATTGCCCTGCCATTAAAAATAGAAAATGGATCAGGATCGCCTGTAAGAGTTATTGCTATTAAATAACATTAAGATTGAAAATGTGAAATTAGTTTACGAGATACTAATTTAGGTGCATATAATTGTAAATCATGCGGGGTATTTAATATCCAAGTAATGTTAATTAAATGATTTTCATCAGATATTACAGAAGCAAACTGGCATCTATGTGATGATCTTTCATCAATAGTGTCAAATTTGCAGGCCATTAATGCCAAAGTAGGAATTTTAATTTTAGATAAATTAAATCTAGGATTATAATTCCATAAATAATCGACTATTTTTAAATGATTGCTCCTTTCTAAAAATGGAACTAACTTGGGTTTTTTCGAATGATCAAAGTTACTTAAAATAGCATGTCTGATTTGTTTAGAATAAGGATTTGATTTAATAGATAAATTTTTATCAATGAAATCTGAAATACTTTCAAATTTTCTTTCAGTAAAATCAGGTGGAGCTAATTTAATCATATAATTGTCATCATTCATTTCAGGAACTGATTTCAAAGGAACTATTCCTCCATCTAAAAGTGCAAGTTTTTTTATGTCAAATCTTTCATCTAAAGCAGTCATTGTAGCTACGGAAGCGCCATAAGAATGTCCTGATATGTATTGAAAAGATATATCTAAATGATTTTGAAGTTTGAATAAATAATCTACCATACTAGAATATGAAAAATCTGTTTTGTAAATAGAATTTGATCCATGACCAGGTAAATCGACTGCTATAAGATAATAATCATTTTTTAGAATTTCTATAATAGCATTCCATGTAAATTTATTACTAGCTAAGCCATGTATCAATACTAGAGAAGGTTTTCCTGGTTCACCAGAAGTAAAATATGAATCGTTTATAATTTCCATTTAATATTTAAATTCATCTCTTACTGGTGCAAATATATCAATAACTTTTGCACCTTTTTCAGTAGCAGTAGCATAATGTTCTATATTTCCTGGAACTATATA
>CAZMBU010000187.1:0-2429 GCA_964564565.1 uncultured Dehalococcoidia bacterium
TGAATATAAATTAGACATTAGTTCTAGTCCATTTGCGTTTTTTTGTGGGTCTGATTTGATTTCTCCAGGTTCTCCATAACTTCCTGACATTCTGTCTGATATTTGCTCAGCTAAAACCAAACGTAATCCACTTTTTTGTAATTCGTCAGCATAATCCATAATTCCTTCAGCAACTTCCATAGCAACTGTTGTACCTGCTTTGATCGATTCTATAGCTCCAAGTAGTACCATTATTTGATGTTCTTCTTTTGAGATTTCAGGTAATGGCCTCCTGGGAAAGCCAGGAAAAGGAGGAGTGTTTGAGGGAGATTCATTTTCAAAAATCCCACGAGCTAAAGTTAATCTGAAATGTGTGTGACAATTTGCAAATCCTGAAAATATTGCTTTGTTTGTAGCATCCTCTATTTTTGCATCAGGATATTTTTTTTCTACTTCAGAATTTTCAGTAATATCTACAATAATGTTATTTTCAATAATAAGTGCTTGGTTTTCTTTGACTGTTATTCCATTGTTATAAGTTACAATTTTCCCGTTTTTTATTGCTGTTTTCATACATTTTACCTATGCTTATTTCCCTGAGTATAACATAATTAATTTATATGCAAACACATGCCGGATCTTCATCTTTATATAAGTATATGAAAAATTATTGAAATTTATTTCTTTTTACTATATTTTCGGACTATCTCTTCAGTTCTAAATCTTCTGATCACATATAAATTTAATGATACAAGTAAGATTATTAATACATATAATCCGATATCTCCAAAAAAAGCACTGGCAATAAAAGATAGCGGGAAGTATAACAATAGTTTAGTAAACCATCGTAAGTTATGGTATTTTTTTAATATATTTTAAATCAAAATTATCTCTGTGCAATATTAATTAACAGTATTATATATAAATGTGAATAACAACTGTTTTCTGAGTACTATTAACTTTATGAAAATATTAAATATATTATAAGCATAATACTAATGCCTTTATTTAGTACTGATATTTAGTCTTAAAGTAGATAACATTCAGAGTATAAAAATATGGGACATGATAGAGTTCTGAGCCAGATCCATCATGTCCCTAAATTTTAATATTGATAACTATAAAAAGTGATTTACTAAATAAAAATGTCGAAAATAGAAATTGGATTAAGAATAATATTATCAGTCATTATTTTTTTTATTCCTTTGGCAATAATTTATTTTGTATTTTTTTAGAAACTTTTAAATCATTGAGAACATTCTTGTAAAAAAAATATCTATGACAAAACAGTGTTATTTTTGTAATAAAATAATAAGGCTAGATTCTCTATATTGTAATTATTGTGGAAATAAAGATATTACTGAGGATGAAATAGCAGATATTAAAATATATCTTAAAAAGAAAGAAGATGCAAAAAAGAGAGAATAAATAGAAAAGAGAATTTAAAGATTATTTTTATGAATCTTTCCCTCTACGTACAGCTTTACCAGGTAAATTTCCAGTATGTTTACTATTTTTTATAACAAATTGCCCATTAACAATAACTTGTTCAATTCCTTCAGAAAGTTGTCTGGGATTTGCCTTTGTAGCCGGGACATTGACCTTTGGTAAATCAAAAACAATAACATCGGCATCAAAATTGTTTAATATTAATCCCTTATTTTTCAGACCAAGTCTCTGAGCAGGGAAAGATGACATTTTCCTTATCCCTTTTTCTAAAGTTAAAAATTGATCATCTCTTGCGTATTCAGAAATTATTTTGGTAAAAGTACCAAAAGTTCTTGGACTAGGATGATCTCCAAATAATATCGAATCAGAAGCAATCATACCTGCAGGATGTTTAACGAATTCCGGTAGTGTTTGTGGATTACCACCAAGTCCAACAAATGATATCCCTAAATTTTCATCAACTAAAAGATCAAATAATACTGAGACTGGTTCTTGGTTCTTCATTTCAGCAATTTCATTTACCGATAACCCATCATATATTTTATTGTGTGGTTTTTTAAAATTTGTTAACCATGTTGTTGGAAATGTTTTGTTTATTTCTTTGGCTATTTTTTTTCTTGAGTTAGTTGATTGAAGGTGTTGCATTAGTTTTTCTGGGCCACCATCTTTACTCCAGTTAGGTAAAATTATAGTTAATGTTGTTCCTGAATATGCATATGTGTAACAATCAAAAGTAACATCCATTCCGTTATCTATGGCATTTTCTACTAAACTTAAATAATCTGTATACTTACCATTTGCTATATTTTTACTATGTACGTACATCATCTTTTGATAATAATGTGTTAAATGTAATGGTAAATTGGCTTTTTTTGCAATTTCAACAGCTTCATCATATGGAGCTAATATATTTTCTGGTTTTGCTAACAATCCTCTTGTATGAGTATGATAAAAACCTCCAAGTTTTGCAGCTTCTTTACAAAGTTCTATGAGTTCCTCAG
>CAZMBU010000188.1:0-2413 GCA_964564565.1 uncultured Dehalococcoidia bacterium
GTTGATCAAGATTATTCAAGATTTTTAGCTAAAATGGCTGTTTGGATTTCAAAAACTGAAACTGGGGAAAAATCAGAATTAGGTTTAAGTAATTATGTTAATAATAATTATTGGAGAAGGATTAGTCCAAAGAATAAGATTAATTGCTATGGTTTTAACGGGCCTTGTTTTCTAAGAGAATCAAGAGAAAAAGCTGAATCTAGCCATATTGTAATTGTTAATCATGCTTTACTTATGACAGATTTAAAATCAGTAAATAGCGTAATACCTGACTATGATGTGTTGATAATTGATGAAGCACACAATTTGGAAGATGTAGCTTCGCAGCACCTAGGATGGAAATTAGATGAGAGAGATTTAAAAGATATTGTCAGGATTAATTATGGTAAATATGATTTGATTGAAATGATTGGAAATTTAATTAAACGAGAATTTAAAAATACAGTAGATCTTGATCAGGCAGAAAATAAATTAAAAAGAACGATTAGCATGATTGAAGAATTAAATATAAAATCCAGAAATTTATTTAAATCTTTTAATCAAATTGTAATTACAAGAGGTAATAAGAACTTTGGACATAATTCATTGAGGCTTGATATTGATTCTAATTTTCCTGAATTAAAGCTTGTTAGAGATGAATGGAATGAATTGAAACTGAAATTAGATAAATTGAAATCTGATTTAATTAGATATTACAAAGATTCCAAAGAAAAGATTATTGGTAGTAAAATTCAATTTGAAAATTGGTATGATTTATTTGAACAATGGATTGAAAATTGGGAAGAAGCTAAAAATAATTTAGATGAATTTTTAACATTATCTAATAATGAAATGGTTTACTGGATAGAACACAATGAACAATTTAATAATCATGTTTTGTTCAGTGCACCAATTAATGTATCAAAAATTTTAAATGAAAATTTATTTCAAAATGCGAAATCAGTTATTTTAACTAGTGCTACTCTGAATTCTAATGATGAGTTTAATCATTTGATGCAAACTACTGGCTTGAACGCAGATCATGCAAAATCTTTTGGATCTCCTTTTGATTATGACAATTCTGTAGAAATATTACTGCCGACTATGTTTCCCGAACCATATGCAGATAATTATCAGGAAGAATTAGATAAAATTATTTTTGAAAACGTCCTTACTGCAAATGGAAAATCAATGGTGTTATTCACTTCTTATAAGTCTTTAAGAAATACTCAAAAAAGCCTTAAGAAAAAGTTGGAGGAATATAATATAAATGTTTTAGCACAGGGAGTAGATGGAAATCCTTATCAAATAATAAAGAGATTTAAGAAAAATCCAAAATCTTTAATTTTAGGAACTTCAAGTTTTTGGGAAGGGGTTGATATTGATGATGGTTCATTAGATTTATTAATTATTACAAAATTACCATTTGATGTTCCTACACACCCGTTATTTGAAGCAAGAGCAGCTAAATATGATAATTCTTTTATGGAATATGCATTACCAAGAGCAATTTTAAAATTTAAACAAGGATTTGGTAGATTAATCCGAAATGAAAAAGATACTGGAAAAGTATTATTACTAGATTCGAGAATTACATCAAAACGATATGGGAAAATATTTCTGGAAGCCCTGCCTGGAGGGAAAAAAACATTTCTAGAACCGGATATTTTTTAGATGATTAATAAAATTATATTAAAAGAAAAATTGGATCTTGAATTATCATTATTTAGCGGGCAGGCATTTAGATGGGAAAAAAAATTAAATTGGTATTATGGATTTATTGATAACAAATTTCTTAAATTACGTATAAAAAATAATTGTTTAGAATATGTTTCCAGTGATGATTGGGTAGCCGAAGATAAAGTATATGATTATTTTGGTTTAGGGATTAAATATGATCAGATATTTGAGAATTTTGATGATCAATTGTCAACTGTAGCTTATAAAAAGTTGCAGGGAATGAGAGTTTTAAACCAAGATCCATGGGAATGTTTAATTTCTTTTATTATTTCTGCTTGGTCAAATGTACCTAAAATTTCTAATACTATACATTTGTTATGTCAAAAATTGGGTCATAAATATATTCTTGATGAAATGGTCGGATATTCATTTCCTTCTCCTATTCAAATTACAGGTCTTACAGAATATGAGATGAAATCTTTTGGCCTGGGTTATAGAGCACAATACGTACTTAAAACTTCTAAAATTATTGAAGAGAATAAAATTTTGTTATCAGATTTTTATAATGAAAATTATTTCGAT
The DNA here is from genome assembly GCA_964564565.1 of uncultured Dehalococcoidia bacterium. GTDB lineage: Bacteria > Chloroflexota > Dehalococcoidia > Lucifugimonadales. The sequence continues at coordinate 2,242 of CAZMBU010000188.1, forward strand.
TCATTAAAGTTTTTATTAACTTTTCCAGGCGTAGGGGATAAAGTTGCGAATTGTGTTTTGATATATTCTTTAAAAAAATACAATGCATTCCCGGTTGATTTGTGGGTAGAAAGATTATTGGTTGAAGATTATGGATTAAATAAAAAAATGTCATTAATTAATAAACGAAAAT
>CAZMBU010000189.1:0-2401 GCA_964564565.1 uncultured Dehalococcoidia bacterium
AAAGATTAGGAAACATTGAGAACATCATCATTTGTCCACCATTTGTCCACTTTAAATATTTTTAGAGGTTTGTTGCCCCAGATAATGATGTTCTCAATGTTTCCTAATCTTTAATAATTTGTTGTTATCTGTTGAAATCTGTTGAAATTTGTGGGGACATTTCAGGCTGATACAGTAATTTCCCTTCGACAATGAAACAAGATATATATTAATTGATTCATCACAGAATGAAATGTAATAAAAAGGCATGGTCATTTATTCATTATAACTATAAAACTAGTAATATAGTTGCATTATGGGTGTTTATAAGATATGATTCAATTATGAATGATAATAAAATGATAAATATTCTTTCCGAGCTAGCTCATAAGAATCGCTTTGAAATATATAAACTCCTTATTAGAAAAGGAGATAACGGTCTAACCATTGGAGAGATTTCCAAATTATTAGCTATACCTCTTTCAACTCTGAGTTTTCATTTAAATGGTCTTAAGGATGCAGATCTAATTACTCAAAAAAAAGTAGTCCGAAATGTCTATTGTTATGCACAAATAGATCTGTTGACTGACGTATTAGAAAAACTCAAATCAGAATGTTGCAGTGAAGAGAATTAATCCGCTAAACAATTTATTTACGCAGATATCAAGGTACATAGAAAAGGAAAAACAAACAATATGATACAGAAAAGAATAAATTCAAATCAGAGCATAAATAAAATCTATTCATTGATTGGATTTCCAATTGGTTTCTGCCTGGTAATTCTTCTGATTTTAGGTTTTTTAGTTCCATTACAAGCAATCGATAGTCTAAGAGCAACTCTTGGTTCCTTAATTCATATTTTCCCATTTATTTTGCTTTCGGTAGCAGTTGCTGCGTATTTAAAGGCTAGCGGTTCAGATCAAATTGTTGCCAGTACTTTGAATGGAAAACCGATAAAAGCAGTCGCGATAGCTTCTGTTTTTGGTGCACTTTCTCCATTTTGTTCTTGTGGTGTGATTCCTTTGGTAGCAGGTCTTTTGGCAGCAGGTGTTCCTATTGCTCCAGTATTAGCTTTTTGTATAGCTTCTCCTATTATGGATCCAGAAATGTTTATTTTGACTACCGCAGAATTGGGATTTGAGTTTGCTATTATAAAAACCTTTTCAGCCATTACAATGGGTTTAATGGCCGGCTATAGCGCTTTTTTGATAAGCAAGACCGGATATTTAAACGATGCATTGAAAGATATCGCTAAGCCAAGTTGTTCTATCGCTAAGCCAAGTTGTTCTGATTCATGTTCTAATGAAGATAAAGTATCAATAATATATAAATTTTGGAATAATCCCCAAAGACGTCAAGTTTTTATCAATGAAACCTTATCGGTGGGATTATTTTTAAGTCGTTGGCTTACGTTTGCTTTTCTACTTGAAAGTTTAATGCTAGCGTATGTGCCCAATGACTTATTCGTTAACTGGCTTGGTGTTGGTAGTACGTTCGCTCTACCATTGGCTGTCATGTTAGGTATTCCTGCCTATCTTAATGGTTACGCAGCAATACCATTAGTAGGTGGCTTAATAAAATTAGGCATGTCACCCGCAGTAGGATTAACTTTTATGTTATCAGGCAGTGTTACAAGTATTCCAGCAGCTATCGCAATTTATTCTCTAGCAAAACCAAGACTCGTTGTATTATATTTAATTATTGCAGCTGTTGGTTCATTGACAGCAGGTTATCTATTCTCACTCTATTTAATTTTATAGTTTTATGTAAATTAAATAGATACAGACATGATGTTTGAAGATTATATTTGCCCGTGCCGATTGCCTTATTGGATCATTATTTATTTGTATATCACACTTCAAGAGAGTTATAAAATCTCGCACGAGCTTTGCTTGTAACGGTGGGTGGTTGTGTGTGTGTGATACCATCCTTATAATACGTAATTTAATATAAATATTTATAAGGATATATTATGAACGATGGATGGAATGTTGATAGTTGTGTAAAAGAATTTAGTTCTGTAGAAGTAGCTACAGAATTTTTTTGTGCTAAAAAATATGATGGACATATATTAAAAAGAGAAAATGGTGTTTATACAGGAGTATGCTTAGAATATCCTGATGGTTTTTATCCTGATGCTAAAATTATCAAAACTTTAAATTGCTCATCAAGTTCAAAGAATACCTCTTGTTGTTAACTGTTATATATTAGTTGGTAGGGGGTATGGCTTAGGTTGTCTGTGTTTAGGTTATACATATGCGTGACAAAGTTTTTTTACAAAAAAGGACTTGTTATCGTATATGTAATGTTCATAATATTGTTATCAGAATTTTATGGGAATTATTATCAATATTAGAATTATATGGGTAGACTTTTAAAAGTTATAAGAAAATTTTTATTAATAATTAATTGGACAACTCTG
>CAZMBU010000190.1:0-2388 GCA_964564565.1 uncultured Dehalococcoidia bacterium
AAAAAAGAAAATAATTATAATTTAACTTTTATCGCTATAGGATTTTATTTATCTCTACAAATTTTTTCAGATATAGGGTCTTTAAAAATTATTAAATTATTTGGATATAGTATAGATGGAGGAACTTTCCTTTATCCATTTACTTTTACAATAAGAGATTTAATACATAGATTATCTAATAAAAAAACTAGTCAAATAGTTATAATACAATCAGGTTTTTTAAACCTATTCATGGCATTATTTTTTTATATAATTGGTATTTTGCCATCAGACTTAGAAATAGGCCCTCAAAATGAATTTACTTCTGTACTAAGCCCGATATGGAGATTGGTTACCGCATCAATATGTGCAGAAATCATATCAGAATTTATAGACACTGAAATTTATTCAATATGGACCAAAAAATTCAAAAATAAAATGATATGGGGAAGAGTTATATCAAGTAATACCATTGCTTTAATTATTGATAGTATTATATTTTGTCTTATAGCTTTTTACGGAACTATACCAAACAGCATATTAATATCTATATTAATAAGTAATATAATTGTAAAAGAACTAGTAACAATAACCTCAGTCCCTTTGATTTATTTAACAAATAATATTACTAAAGATAAAAATTAATTTATCAATTCTTTTAAACGATTAATTGGCAATTCATAAATTTTATTATTATTTATTCCAGTCATGGTTTCTGCTGCAAACAGGCTATTAATTATTGATTCTTCAGTGCTTTCAATTACTGATTGCAGTAAAGGGTTAATCATATTATTACTTATCATTTCAATCTTAGTATTTCCCTTACTATTGTAAGCATTAATATTAGCGGTAGAGAACGCAAGAAATATATCCCCTGATCCATTAGCTCCAATACCTCCAACTTTACCTATCCCCAGGCTTACTCTTTTTGCCAATCTTTTAAGTTGGTTTGGTAACAATGGTGCATTAGTTGCAACAATGACTATAATAGATCCATCGCCAGGTGTGTAATTACTATTAATTTCAGGTAATTTATCTGTTAATTGCTTTCCCACATTAATACCATTAATAGTCAATCTTTCTCTACTGCCATAATTAGCCTGCACTAAAGTTCCAACAATATAAGAATTCTCATTAATGTTTACTATCCTTGAAGAAGTACCAATTCCTCCTTTAAATTCATGGCATTTCATACCTGTTCCACCTCCAATATTTCCTTCTTCGACAGGAAATTGTTTAGAATTTGAAATAGCTTCAAATACTAGCTCTTCATTAACATGTTGCCCATTAATATCATTTAATAAACCATCATAAGTTTCTGCAATCAAAGGTAAGCTCCATTTATTACCTTTGGGTAGATAATTATTACTTGTAATCCATTTTATTATTGAATCTCTAACTACACCCACACTATGAGTATTAGTTATACCAATAGGAGTCTCTAAAAATCCTGATTCTTCAACCCATATCGTACCTGTCATTTCACCACTGCCATTTAGAACATCGTGAGCTGCAAAAACAGGTATAGAAGTGTTTTCTTTTCCTCTAGGGAAAATCACAGTAACTCCAGTTCTGACAGGTCCTTTCCCAACAATTAATTTACCTTTTCCATTAATAATGGTAGAATGACCAACTTCTACATCATCAACATCGGTAATTGAATTATATTTCCCAGGTGTTCCATCAAAATTTATTAATTCTCTTGCTCTCATTTTTCTACCCCTTGATTAAATTCTAAGCTTAGAATATATCATATAAGCTTAGAATTCAGCTTTAAGGTATCTAAGATTTTATTTCAATTTCAATGAATTCCATAAAAGAGTCACCATTATATACAACTTCGTGTTCTACACCTTTTTTCCTGTGATAAGGTTGATGAATTACTAAATCAGAAGTCATATTTTCATTATCAGTAATAATATTTAGTTGCCCTGTTTTACAAGGAACAACAACATAATCATATTCATGTTTATGCAATCCAGTGCTCTGATTTGCTTCAAAGCTCCATTTCATAATTCTCACATCATTGTTATCAATCATTAATTCTGAAGATGCTTTATCGTACATATCAACCTCGTTTAAAAATTATTTCTAAAAATTCTATTGCAGTGTAATTATCTAGTGTTTTTAAGTGATGTATAAAGATTTCATGGGATAATTTCAATATAAAAGCTATTAATAATGTTTTAAATATTACTGAGAGTAAAATTGGTTTATTTTGACGAAAATATTTATAACCTGAAATTAATACAAACCAAAACTCAAAAACGTTAGGAAAAAACACAAGAATAATACGCATATCAAAAATAAAAAATAATACCACTCCTACCATCCTGAAAACAAACAAACTAATAGAAATCAATTTTTCTCTTGGGTTCCATCTTAAAGATACCATTAAGAATAAACTCA
>CAZMBU010000191.1:0-2347 GCA_964564565.1 uncultured Dehalococcoidia bacterium
ACAAATTCCTGTTTACCCAACAAAAATTCAATTTTCCGTTCATCTCTTAGGGTTTTTCTGTATTCAACTTCAATATTTTCCTCTGCAGGTACAGCTACTAGTACTATCTTACCTGATAATCCTTTTAATACTTCAGGATCATTTAGGCTTTGTCCAACAGCTATCATCTGTGCTATTTGGGTATGATGGCCACAAGCATGAGCTGCATTTGATTCTTGATCAGCATGAGGATGACCTAGCACAACTAATGAATCAAGTTCCCCCATCACACACACTGTAGGCCCAGGTTTTCCGGTATCAAGAACTACTTTCAATCCTGTCATCGATACTTTTTCTACATTTGAAAATCCATATTTGTTAAATTGTTTCTCAGTATACTTAGATGTTTTAAATTCTCTGTAACCTGGCTCAGGCATATCCAGTATATCTTTTGCTATTCCAATCAAATCTTCTGCATTATTATCTATATTTGATTCTACTTTTTTCTTTATATCTTCTATACTCATTGAAATATCCTCATTTTATTTAATATGTTTTTATCATAAATTGTGACAAAAAAAAGAGGAACCATTCTGGTTCCTCTTTTTTTTTACTTTCTTAAGTATAAGAAATTATGGACTTAGGAATTGTCCTGTAGAAGTAACTTTTCCATCTTTAATTGTCCAAACTTCAATAGTATTATTTACATCTCCGTTTGCATCAATTTCCTGAGATCCAGCAGCGCCTTCATAGTTGATGTCATCACCTTTTTTCAACATACTCACTGCTAATTTAATATCACCAGGTTCAATTTCAGGATCAGCATCACCAGCATCAGTAGCGATTCTTCTAAGGCAAGTTTTAATACTATCGCATGCAGAACCTTCTTGCGCAGCAACTGCAGCTAATCCTAGTAGGATAGTTGCATCAAATGTCTCTGCTATAAATGGATCTGTAGGCATATTCCCATTGTTTGCTTCTTTGTATAAAGTTTCAAATTGAGTTTTAGCAGGGCTGCCTGCTGCTCCAGGAGCAGTTCCATACATACCGTCAAAGAAATTAGCACCGTGTTCTTTTGTCATAGCATCAAACATGTCCTGAGCTTTTGTACCATCAACAAACATAAATTTTGAAGCGTGCCCGCCTTCAATAGCTTCTCTGATATAAATCTGAGCAGTAACAGGATATGTCATTGCCAATAATACATCAGGTCCACCCGCAGTTGCTTTCTTAACTTCGGATAAATAACTTGTCTGTCCAGGTTCAGCAGGAACTAATGCAGAGATTGTTCCACCAAGTTTAGTAAATTCTCCACTAAACATATTTGCCAATCCTTCACCATATGGGTTATTTATATATATTGCACCGGCTGATTTAATTCCCTGTTCCCAGGCAAATCTTGCAAGCACAACACCCTGAGCTGCATCAGATACAGTAGATCTAAATACTGTGTCATTATCAGCCATTGTAGAAATAGCAGGGGATGTGGATGCAGGTGACATAATTGGAATATTTTTTGGTATGGTAACCGCAGTCGCGGTTGCCATCGTCACACCAGATGATAGTGATCCAACGATAGCACTAACACCTTCAATATCAATCAATCTAGTAGCTTCTGCTATTGATTTTTGATTAGCAGTACCTGAATCACCAGGAACTTTAACAATGTCAACACCAGCATCTGTTAATAATGTAATCGCGAGATCAGCTCCTACTTCCATAGGTGGTCCATAGTTACCTAAATCGCCTGTCTTATCTAATAATGTACCAATTTTAATTGTTTCACTCTGACAACCAACCATTAACAGGCTCATTATCATCATCAATATAAATGGTAAAGAAAGAATTTTTTTCATCTTTGCCTCCATTAAGTTTTCGAAAAGTATAACATGAAAATAAAATTTTACAAGAACTAAAATGCATGAATTATGCAACAGAAATCAAATGATTATATAAATTTACTAAACTTAAAGTATCTTTTTCTGCATATTTTAACAATTCTTGTTTATATATTGGAATTAATGCTTTATCAATTTTCCCTGTTATAAGTTGCATTAGGACTCTTGATGCATCATCACCTGAATTAACATACTCTGAATTATAAATATCTCCCTCAGGAAGAATTTTCGAAACTGATTTTAAAGAAAAACTTCCTTTAAATCCGGGATGATAATAATTTTCTTTAACTAATTTCAACATATCAACACATCTTGATATTATATTTTCAATATTATTCTTCATTTCAGGGTAACTAGAAATAATTTTTTTTAAAATACGTATCTCATAATCTGAATAAATTAATATATCTCCAGAATCTCCTAATGTATCAATTAATTTAATAATAAAATCTTTACGTGGATCATTACCT
>CAZMBU010000192.1:0-2347 GCA_964564565.1 uncultured Dehalococcoidia bacterium
ATTGGTTTAGAATATTTTCTAACTTTCGTTGAAGCATATTCAGCTAAATATATTGCTACAGCAAGCCCTACAGGAACAGCAACGAAAGATGAAATAAGAGTTACTAACATTGTCCCCGCAACCAATGGAGCAATTCCAAATGATTTAGGAATTAAAATAGGCGACCATCTTTTTTCAGTAAAAAATTCTATGATAGAAACTTGAGTAAAAAAACCAATTGATTGTTGAACTAAATTCCATATTATTGCAAAAGTAACAAGAAGGGTTATAAATGCACAAATACTTACTAATAAATTTACTATTCTACCTTCAATTTTAGTTCTTAATCTATGGCCACGCTTAGAATCAAATACAGAGTTATTCATGTTCATAATTTATTATTAAGTATAGTTATTTTATTTATATATATAGTAAAGCAATAATTAATAAATGTAAATTTTCACAAAGACAATATTTATCAATAGTACATTCTTTCACATAATGGTAATTTATCTTACATATTAAAAAGTGTGGCTTGTGAATAACTTGAGGAGGCACCTAAGTTAATATTTACTAAACCACACTTTTCACAAGTATTTACGTTGATCAATATGATTTTTTGACAGACGTAAATATTACTATCTTTTAATTTAATTTGTCCAAATTGCCTTCATATTCTTCTGCTTTAAGAGGTACATAGCCAACTTCAGCAGTTAATATTGAAGCTTGTTCCATAAAAAACCTTACAAATTCTTTTACAACAGGGTTTGACGTATAAGAAGATTTATTTACATATATATATAAAGGACGTGTTATTGGATATAAGCCAGAATCAATTGTAGTTGAATCTGGAATAATACAACCATTACCATCTTCTTTATCTATAGCAATAATCTTTAATTTATCTTTACTTGAAACGTAATATGCATAACCAAAATATCCTAATGAGTAATTATCTCCTGCTATTCCCTGAATTAACACATTGTCATCTTCCGATGCAGTGTAATCATCTCGACTTGCTCCTTCTTCATCATTTACAATCTCTGTAAAAAAAGCAAAAGTACCTGAGTCAGTCCCAGGTCCATATAATCTGATTTTTTTATCTGGAAAAGTTGAGCGGATCTGATTCCATTTATTTACTTTACTTCCAGGTTTCCAAATTAAATGCAGCTCGCTTATGGTTAAACAGTTAACAAAATCATTATTGGGATTAACCATGACAGATAAACCATCCATTCCAATTCTTAATTCAGAATAATCAATATTATTATTTTTAGCTTTAATATCTTCACTATTCATAATGGCTCTAGAAGCATCAGAAATATCTATTTCGCCTATAGTAAATCTTTTAAAACCACCACCAGTACCTGAAATGCCTACAAGCACATTAGCGCTGGGATGTATTTTTTTAAATTCTTCTGCTACTGCTTCGGAAACTAGGGCAACAGTTGAGGAACCATCAATTTCCACGGTACCCTTTAATGTATTTGATAATGTTTCAGAATTTGAAGATTCATTCGGAGACGAACAAACAATAATTACAAAAGGTAATAACAATACGAGAAACAATTTTATTGTTAATTTATTTTTCATTTTTCTTAAATAAACCTCTTCAGTTTGTTAATATTTTCACTTTTCATATTATAAAACTATGCTAAGTTTTTCACAATATATTGTCAACAAGATTTTGTAAATAATTCAAAAAAATTGGATTACTAAACTTAATTTAGCTTTAATTTGCAAAAGAAAAATAAGATAATTCACTTGAGGAATATAATGAATTGTAATAATTGTAAAAAATCTATCCCTGATGATTCTAAGTTTTGTACATTTTGTGGCTTCCAGGTAATTAATAATAATCTAGGCACTTCTGATTCAGAAATTACTGAAATTAAAGAAGAATTAAAGTCATTAAAATCTCAGTTTGAATCAATAATTAAAAAAACACCCAAAGAAAAAGAGCAAAAACAATGGACTGAAGTTCAAAGCGGCTTGTCCAAACTTCAAAATATAAGTTTAAATAAACCTAATATAAAAGTACCTAATACCGGGTTATTTCCCACAACTAATGAAATTGAATTATTGATTGGCCAGAATTGGCTAGCACGAATAGGATCTCTTGCGATAATTTTTGGTATCGGATTTTTTATTAAAGCAGCAATAGATTCAAATTGGATTTCTAATCTTTCAATTATTTTAATTGGAGCAATATTTGGATTTGGATTTGTATTGATAGGTTATTTACTCAATACAAAATTATCTTTTTATTCAAGGACTTTAACTGGATTAGGAATTGGGATACTTTATATAACGACTTATTCTTCATTCACAGCTTATGATCTTTTTAATATATATATTGGCTCAATAA
>CAZMBU010000193.1:0-2335 GCA_964564565.1 uncultured Dehalococcoidia bacterium
TATAGAGATTTACCTATGAGAATAGGTGAATTGGGTACGGTATATAGATATGAGAAACAAGGTGTTTTGCATGGATTACTTAGGGTGCGAGGATTCACTCAAGATGACGCTCATATATTTTGCATGCCTGAACAGGTAGTAGAAGAATTTAATTCAGTCCTTGACTTGACGTTTAGAATTTATGATAAATTTGATTTTAAAAATTACAAGATTACATTGTCAACCAAACCGGACAAATATGTTGGAGAAGATAAAGACTGGGATTTTGCTGAAAATACTCTTGAAAAAATATTAAATGAAAAAGGCTTAGAATATGAAGTGGATGAAAGAGGAGGAGCTTTTTATGGTCCTAAAATAGATATTCATATTGAAGATGCCATAGGTCGTCTTTGGCAGTGTACAACTGTGCAATTTGATTTTAATTTACCTGAACGTTTTGATTTAAAATATATATCTAACGAAGGTAATGAAATTAAACCAATTATGATTCACAGAGCACTACTTGGGTCAGTTGAGAGGTTTTTTGGAGTATTGGTTGAACATTTTGCAGGTTCATTTCCTATGTGGCTTGCTCCAGTTCAAATCATGATTATTCCTATTGCAGATAGACATATAGATTATTGTAATCAAATTTCTGATGCTTTGAAAGAGAAAGATTTTCGTTCAGAAGTTAACAATTCATCCGATAGAATGAATGCCAAAATAAGAGAAGCTCAAATGCAAAAAATACCATATATGGTTGTAATCGGAGATAACGAAGTATCTCAAAATAAGCTTTCAATAAGAACTAGGACTGGCGAAAATATTTCAGATATAGAATTAAATGAATTTCTTAATTTGTTAAATGTTTAATAAATTTTTATTGAGAAATAAATTACAGATATCATCTTATGTTTCATTACTAGGTGTTTTAATGGTTTTATTCCAGATAACTTTGGGAGGAATTGTTAGGATTACTGAATCAGGATTAGGATGTCCTGATTGGCCACTTTGTGATGGTCAAATTGTACCTGAATTGGATTTTCATACAGCTATAGAATGGGGGCATAGAGTTTCTGGTGCTTCTATTGGAATTATAATTATTATTATTAATGCTATTTCATTTAAATTTTTTGGAAGAAAATCACTGCAATCAATATTAGCTTTCTCTTTGTTATTGTTAGTTGTTTTGGAAGGAATTTTAGGTGGAATCACAGTTTTGACAGAATTAACCTGGTGGGTCAGGTTAATTCATTTGGGAGGATCTTTTATAATTTTATTTCTTTTTGCATATTTGTTTTCTTCAATTAGACAAGATAATAAAAAGTTATTTATATCAGATCTTAAGAAATTTCAGGAATATATATTAAATATCACTATGATTGGACTTTTAATTTTAATGTTGTATGGTTCGGCAATTGTAGGATTAGGAGTTAATTCATCATGTATGTCGTGGCCTGATTGTATGGGCCAATGGATAAGATTTAATGAAACTTCATATTTTTTACATATGATTCATAGATACTTAGCTTTAGTTTTTGGGTTGATGATATTGTATCTTTCACATGCAGTTGGTAGATACGCTATGCCTGGTTCTTTTGTTAAAGTTATTGCTAGATTATTAGGATTGATATTTATAATACATATTCTTTTTAGCATTGGATTAGTTCACGCAGGATTTGATGGATGGCTAAGAGTAGTGCATTTAAGTTTAGCTGGGATAATATGGTTGCTTGTTTCATGGTTGTTTATTGAATACAGAATATTTAAGACTGCCTAATCTGAAGGTAATTTTAATTACAAAAAAAATGTAATTTATTAATTATTAACTATAAAATGTGTAGACTATAGATGCCCTTGTTGTTACAATTTTTTAAATGTGAATTATATTACTAACTGATAATTTAGTGTTTAATACGATAAAAAAAATCTTACCACTTTTACTTTCTTTACTTTTTGTTATTGCTTGCGGAGGGTATGATGGCCCACAATCTACTTTCGATACGCATGGCCCAATAGCTGAAGAACAAGCCGACTTGTTTTATTTGATTCTTTGGGCAGGAATGGTGGTTTTGGTCGCATGTGAATTAGCTATCGTATATATCTATATTAAATATAGAAGAAAGAAAAATTCCGATAGGATTCCATCCCAAACTCATGGCAATACTAGATTAGAAATTTTGTGGACTGTTTTGCCAGTTATATTTTTAGCTGTTGTATCTGTCCCTGTGTTGTCAGCAATATGGTCCTTTGGAACTGCGCCCGAAAATCCAGATGTTGTTGTTAATGTGAAAGGGCATCAATATTGGTTTGAATTTGAATATCCAGATTTAGATGTTGTAACAGCGAACGAATT
>CAZMBU010000194.1:0-2334 GCA_964564565.1 uncultured Dehalococcoidia bacterium
AAATACTGGGCTTAAATACCATGAGAGTAATGGAAGCTAATATAGGTAAATAATTTATTATTTTGTAGTATAAGCTATAGCTAAACATCCTGGGCCAGCATGAGTTCCTACAACTGGTCCAATTTCAGTAATAGTTCCGGGATTATTCAAATTTTGTGCGTCAATTTGCGTTAGAACATCTTTAGCTAAATCAGGCGTTGTTGAATGAAGTACTGCTACTTCTACTATCTGATTTTTGTCTCCCATATCATTTATCATACTTGATATTGCTTTTTTAATTGTTCTGGCTCTACTATGAGGTACTATTTCACCATTATCTGTTGTGATGATTGGTTTTATATTTAAAATTGATCCTAGCATTGCTCTTGCTTTTCCGATACGGCCACCTCTTTTAAGGAATTCCATTGTATCCATAGCTACATATACATTTGTTTTTTTTGCTGTAGCTTCAGCCATATCGGCTAATTCATCAAGGCTTTTTGCATTTTTGGCAGCTCTTGCAGCGCTCATTGTAACTAATCCCTGAGCCATTGAGGCAGTTCCAGTATCTACGATTTTTATTTTATTTGTATCTAAAGATTTAATAGCTTGTTCGGCAGAATTTATAGTGCCGCTTAATTTAGCAGATACATGTACAGATAGTATTTCAAAACCTTCTTTTAATAATTTTTCATAAGTTTTAACGAAAGCTTCAGGAGAAGGTTGTGAGGTGGAGGGATGATTTGGGTCAGTTTCTAATTTTTGAAAAAATTCAGAGTTTGAAAGCTCTACACCATCTAAGAATTGATCTGTTCCAAAAATAACAGTTAAAGGTACTACTGTAATTTTTAATTCTTTAGCTATTTTGGGCGAAATGTCTGAGACACTATCTGTTACTATTGCTAGTTTCATTTTTGCTCCTAATGAAATTTGTTTTTCTTTCATTAAATAATTTGATTAGTTTAAAGTTTATAATATATATATTCAACCACTAAATAACAAAATATTTTTTTATATTCACTAAGCCTTATTTGCTTTAAAAGGTTTTTTTCTTTGTGGATAGCAGGTTTTACAAATTTCACATATTGTTCCATCACAACCTCGGGCAGTGCAATGAGATCTTCCGTAATATATTATTTGTAAATGTAACTTTTTCCAACTATTTTTTGGGAATAGTTTTTTTAAGTCTTTTTCTGTTTGTATGACATTTTTACCTTTTGTTAAACCCCAACGCTGTGCTAATCGATGGATGTGCGTGTCAACAGGGAAAGCAGGATGTCCAAATCCTTGAGACATTACTACACTTGCAGTTTTGTGTCCAACTCCAGGCAAATTTTCTAAAGAAATGAAATCTTCTGGTACATTTGAATTGTGCTTTTCAACAATTATTTTAGATAGTAAAGAAATATTTGTTGATTTTTGAGGTGCCAAGCCACATGGGCGTATAATTTCAGCAATCTTTTTTACAGGAATTCCCATCATTGTTTTTGCATTATTAGCTGTTGCAAATAATTTTGGAGTAACTTGATTGACTCTTTCGTCAGTACATTGAGCACTTAGTAATACCGCAATAAGTAATTCAAACTTATTTTTATGATGTAGAGGAATTGGTGTCTCTGGATAGATTTCATTAAGTCGGTTAAGAATAAAAGAAGCCCGATCTTTTTTTAACACGACTGATTCCTTTTGAATTTGTTTTTGTAAGATGTTTTGCCTTTTAATTATCAATTATTTGAGAAATCTTTGTAAAGACATTTTGTACTTTTTAAGTAAAATGAATACTGTGAAAAGTTCTTTAATCATTATAAAAATTAACATAAGAATAGAAGTAGTAATATATGGCTGATAAAAGTATAATTTTTATCCAATTAATTTTGAAATGATATGAAAATAAAAGCTGGAATAATAAATGTTACTGGGTATGCAGGTTCAGAGTTAGCTAGAATTTTGCATAATCATAAAAATATTGAAATAGTTGAAGTTACAGGACGAAGCCAGGCTGGTAATCATATTGCTCAAGTATTTCCGCATTTGGCTGATATTAATTTACAGATAGAAAAATCTATTACAAAAAAATGTGATGTAATTTTCTCGGGATTACCTCATGCTGCCAGCGCAGAACAAATAAAAACATATTTTAATGAAAAAGTGAAGATATTAGATTTAAGCGCTGATTTCAGACTAAATAATTTAGAAGAATATAATCATTATTTATCAAAGTATAACAAACATTATAATGAATCAGAGTATTGGTATAGATATCATATTTTCGATAAAAATATGGATTATATAAATGAACGAAACATAAATTTAACAAGTTATAAATTAGGAATAAATAATTTTACTGATATGACT
>CAZMBU010000195.1:0-2330 GCA_964564565.1 uncultured Dehalococcoidia bacterium
TAAATAAAGAAAAAATCTCAATAATTAATAGCAAAGGCAATAGATATTATTTAATTCCAGGACTATCTGAACCTTTACCTAGTGTTACATCAATATTGAATACGATATCAAAACCAGGCCTTATCAGCTGGGAAAAAAATGTTGCAATAGATTACGCGCGTGAGAATATATCAAAGTATATAAATAATATAGAAAATAACAACTTAGATGGCTTGCATGAAATATTTGAAAAAGCAAAAGAACAACCTAAATTTATAATGTCAAAAGCAGGAGATTTTGGATCAAAAGCACATCAATTTATAGAATTGCTTTTACAGACAAACTTTGACGTAGAAGTTCCAAGCAACATGAAATGGATATATAAAAATTTCAATGAATGGAAAAACGAATATAATTTTAAAAGTATAGATCAGGAAAAATATTTATATTCATCGAAATATGGTTACGCTGGTACTGCAGATGCTATTGGATTACTAAATGATAATTTATTTATACTCGACTGGAAAACTTCAAAAAGTTTATATATTGAAAATTTATTACAAGTTAGTGCTTATGCCAATGCTTATACTGAAATAACCGGGACTCAAATTACTAATGCAGGTGTATTAAGATTAAATAAAAATAAATCAGGATATGAATTTAAAATTATTGATGATTTAAATAAACATTTTATAACATTTAGAGCAGTATTATGGCTTTGGAGATTTCTAAATGACCCAGAATCAAACTATACAAAATAATTAATTACTTGGTTTTGAGAATACCAAAGAGCAGTTATGTCCTCCAAATCCAAATGAATTAGACATAGAATAAACCAAATCCTTTTCTAGTGATTTATTAGGAGTATAATTCAAATCACAATCTGGATCTGGTTCATTTAAATTAATGGTTGGGGGAACAATGTTTTCATTTAATGATTTGACAGCTATTGCTGCTTCAATAGCTCCACTGGCACCTAACAAATGACCTGTCATAGATTTAGTAGAACTTATAGCAATATTATTAATTGCGTTACCAAATACTGTTTTCATACCCATTGTTTCAAATTTATCATTTAACGGTGTCGACGTTCCATGAGCATTTATATAATCAATTTGATTCGGATTAATTTCTGCATTCATTATAGCCTCATTCATCGCTCTAACTCCTCCTTCCCCTCCTGGGGCAGGTTGTGTAATATGATTAGCATCAGCTGAAGATCCATATCCAGCAAGAGTAGCTAAAATATTAACATTTCTTTTATCAGCGCTTTCTCTAGATTCTAAAACCAAAACCGCTGCACCTTCTCCAAGGACAAAACCATCTCTGTTTTTATCAAATGGCTTGGAAGCTTCTTTAGGTGACGAATTATTTTTTGAAAGAGCATGACAAGCATTGAATCCTGCAATACCTATAGGACATACTGCAGCTTCAGATCCTCCGGCTAATACAATATCAGCTCTATTTAATTTTATAAACTCTGATGCTATACCAATAGAATCTCCACCACTTGCACACGCAGATACAACAGCAAAATTGGGACCTTTAGCACCAAGTTGCATCGATACTTGTCCAGAAGCCATATCTGGTAACATCATAGGTACTAAAAATGGGCTTATTCTAGAAGAACCTTTATCACGCATTACATTAATCTGTTCAGATAATGTAATAATGCCGCCTATTCCACTCGTTATCATAACTGAAACTCTATTTTCATTAGTTTCATCAATAGTTAATTGAGCTGAATTGAGTGCTTCTTTGCCTGCTACTAATGCTAGCTGAGAAAAGCGATCCATTCTACGTGCTTCTTTTTTCCCTATTAATTCAATTGGGTCGAAATTTTTAATTTCTCCTGCAATTCTCGTTTCCAAATCAGAAGGATCAAAGGACTGTATGGTATCTATCCCAGAATTTCCATTGATTAAATTACTCCAAGAATCATCAATAGTATTACCTACAGGTGAAATCATACCAATACCAGTTATAACTACTTCTCTAGCCAACAAAATCTCCAAATCATAAATAATAAATTATTATTTCATATTAAATTATAATAAAAAATATAAATTAAGGTTAGTTTAACTAATGACAATTTATTTCTTCCACTTTAACTAAATCAAGATATTTCTCTACTTCGTTTTTGCTAGGCTGACTTTGTATTCCTCCCCTAGCTGAAACTTTAAGCCCAGCAGAAGTTATTGCATATCTCATATTTTCTTCTAAATTCATATCATTGAGATAAGAATAGAAAAAACCACCAAGAAAAGAATCCCCCGCACCTGTAGTATCAAGTAATCCTTTAGGAGTAGTGGCTTTAGAGTATATAATTTTATTTGAATTACCTATATATG
>CAZMBU010000196.1:0-2312 GCA_964564565.1 uncultured Dehalococcoidia bacterium
TTTTCTTTTAATATGCTTAAAACATTGTCTGTATCATTTTTTTTCTTGTGAATATGTTCAATATTATATTTTGAATTTTCTATTGCCAAATCCATTAATTTCTTTTTAATACCAATAGAAGGAACAATAAATTTCATTTTCTTTTTTGTTTTTATATTTATTGAATTATTAACAAAATTTTCTTCGGGCAATTCTTGCAAAACAACTATATTTGGTTTATTTGTTTTTTCTAGATAATATTGATTAATAAAAGCATGAATTATATCTTTCAAACTACTATTTTCTGTACCTTCCATTATAAATTTAATAGAATCACTAAGATTGGAAAATCTTGACTCAAAAACACTTACACTGGCAAAATCATCAGACTCTGTGATACCTATATAATCAATAATTTTTTTATCATTAATTTTATCTTTGGACAAATTGTGAAATTCGTTTATAGATAGGATTTGATCTCTAATTCTAGCAGCTCTTTCGTACATCTTATTTTCTGACGCATACAACATGTCTTGATTAAGTTTGTTAACAACAAACTTATGATCACCTTCCAAAAATTTTATAACATCCCTAATAACATCTTCATATTCTTCCTTACTACATGCACTTATACATGGAGCAATGCATCGCTTTAAATGATAATCCAAACATGGACTAGCATCGTTTCCAGTAATCTTTTTAGTACAACTTCTATAAGGAAATAAAGAATTAATTATTGACAAAGTTTTTCTGACTTCTTTAGCTTTTGAAAAAGGACCAAACAATCTAATACGATCCAAATTTTTTATATTTATATTTCTAGTAAATTGTATTATTGGATATTTTTGATTTAAATCAATCATAATATAAGGATAGGATTTATCATCCTTTAGTCTTATATTAAATTTTGGTTGATATTTTTTTATTAATGAAGATTCAAGTAACAATGCTTCATTACTTGTATTAGTTATAAAAATTTCAAAATCATAAATATTTTCTTTTAAAAGATTTAATTTTAAATCATTATCATTAGTTTTATTAAAATAACTAGAAACACGATTTTTTAAATTAGAAGCTTTTCCAACATATATAATTTTATTGTGTATATCTTTCATGATATAAACACCGGGATTATTGGGTATCAAATTTATACGATTTTGGAAAGTTTGTTTGGAATGAGATAAATTAATCAATTTATATAATAAAAGTTAAACCTATTAATATTGATAGTACGAAGCTAAACGTACCCAAAATTTGAAAAACTTCTCGTTTAAGGTGCGGATAGTTAGTTACATTACTTTCAGTTTCCATATTAGCATATGCTACAGAAGGAGTGCTGGCAGGTTCAGTATTGTCATTACTAACTATACTAGTTTCAACATTACGGTCTTTTGTATAATTTTTCTTCCTTGAAACGCCAAGTCTATTTTTGGTTTTTTGTAAGTCTTTATTCTTTTTTCTTTTAGATTTCATATTATTTTATCCATTTAAAATATTTTAACATCAAATACTTAATTAACCCTAGGACTAAATTTAGAATATTCAGATTCTATATGCTGATCAGATAAATGTGTATAAATTTGTGTTGTGGAAATATTTGAATGACCAAGCAATTCTTGTAAATGCCTTATAGGGACTCCGTTATATAAGAGATGTGTTGCAAAAGTATGTCTTAAAATGTGAGGACTCACTTTATTTATATCTAATCCCAATTTTTTAGAAATATTTTTAATAATATACCATAAACCTTGTCGGGTTAATTTTTTACCCGACACATTAAGAAATAGCAAATCTCGATTAAATTTAATATTTTTGTTTTTAACTAATTTATTATGTTTAGAAATTTCGTTTTTCCAATATTTTAAGATAAGCTTTAGAGCCAAATCATGAATTGGTATTATACGTTCCTTAGCACCTTTGCCAAGTATTCTAAGTGTAGCTTCATCAAAATCGATATCAGTGATTTTAATATTAATTAACTCTGAGGCTCTTATCCCGGTAGCATATATTAATTCTACAATAGTCGAATCACGAAGTGACAAATATTTAGAATTATCTAACATTATATCTATAACTTCTTGATTAAGTGTTTTAGGTATTTTTCTTTCAAGTTTTGGAAGTTTCAAATATTTAGCAGGGTTTACACTTATGATTTTTTCATCTTCAAGAAATAAAATAAAAGATTTTAAAGATGATAATTTTCTGGCTAATGTAGCAGGTTTATATTCTTTCTCATACAAATAAATCAAATATTGATCAAAAACATCTTTAGATAATATGTCTCTAAAATCAATATTGTTATTAAATATTAAAGAAATATAATTTTGCAATTG
>CAZMBU010000197.1:0-2295 GCA_964564565.1 uncultured Dehalococcoidia bacterium
GGTGAATATTTGGAATTAGTAGATAAGTCTAAAACAAGTATTCACTCAGCTTTTTTAGTAGGCCACGGACCAATTCGAAAAGCTACAACTGGAAACGATAAACGTATGCCTACCCAGTCGGAATTTGACACTATGAAAGAATGGATTAAAGAAGGCATGGAAGAAGGTGCTGTAGGTTTTTCAACTGGCTTAATATATGAGCCAGGAAGATATTCGAATACTGAAGAACTAATTGAATTATCTAAAGTTATATCTTCATATAATGGTGTGTATTTTAGCCATATGCGAAATGAAGCTGGACATTTGCTCAGATCAATAGAAGAAACTATACGAATTGGTGAAGAAGCAGGGTGTTCTATTGAAATATCACATCATAAAGTTTCAGGACAAGAGAATTGGGGCAAATCTGTAGAATCATTACAAGCTATTGAAGAAGCTCGAAGTAGAGGCTTAAATGTACATTCAGATCAATATCCATATAATGCTGGCAGTACTTCTTTATTTGCAGTTGTTCAAAATAATGCATTTAATGAAAAATCAATAGATGGAGGGATGGGATCGCAGACTGGAGATAAAATATTAATAGCAGGTTCTGCTAAAGATCCTTCATTGGTTGGCAAAACATTAGGCGATTTATGTGATGAATATGATTTGCCTGAACAAGAAGCTGCAGAAAAATTATTAAATATTGATTCGGGAATCTTTGTTGTTACAGAAGGTATGGTAGAAGATGATGTTTCTAGAATTTTAGCTCATCCTACAACTATGATAGGTTCAGATGGAGTTCCTCTACCGGGCAACCCACACCCAAGATTATATGGTTGTTTTCCAAGAGTGTTTGGTAAATATTCAAGAGAAGAAGGCGTAATAAGTATGCAAGATGCTATACATAAAATGACGGGAAAATCAGCTGAAAAAGTAAATTTAAATGATAGAGGTTTTATTAAACCTGGATTAAATGCAGACATAGTAATATTTGACGAGGATACAATTATTGATAAAGCTACTTATGAAAAACCACGTGTATATCCTGAAGGTATAATCCACGTTTTTATTGATGGTGAATTAGCAGTCAAAGATGGTAAGCAGACAGATTTAAGAGCAGGAAAAGTAGCTAGAAGATCATAATTAATTTGTAATAATTATTTCTGTTGCTTTGAATCCTGTTTCTTCTCTTTCCCCACTTACTGAAATAGTAGTGTTTAAAGATAATTCAGATTTATTCACTGTACTAGTTGATTTAATTAAAGTTGAATCATTTATATTAATTTGAACTATGCCCATATTTGTTTCAATTTCTAAATGGTCATTTTCAATTTTAGTTATTTTTCCTGATAAAGATCTTCCTGGTTTAAAGTTATCTGTTTCTCCTTTGGGTTTTGATCCTTGGAGATTTGATAAAGGATTGAAATTTGGCCTGGTTTGAGCAAATTCTGAACGCAATTTATTTCTGAGATCTTCTGGTACTTCATCCAAAGTTATTTCACCAGCTTTTAATTTTGCCAATATTTCTTCTTCTTCATCAGTGTAACTATTTCCATTGTTTTTTAGTTCAGAAACTGTTTTGCCAGGAGGGTTTAATTTTAAATATTGCTCACCTCCGTTTTTAGCAAGTGTAATAGTTTTGCTTGCGTTATTATTACCATTATAAAATCCTATCGAATACGTTCCTCCGATTAAAATGGCTATTGATATTATTAAAATTAAATTACGCATATATTAAAATCTCCTAATTATTGATATCTTAATGCTTCAACTGGTTGTAATTTAGAAGCTCTTAATGCAGGGAAAATTCCAAAAAATAATCCTGTGGCAGCTGATACGCTGAAAGCTAAGAATGCTATATTAAAAGTAAACTCAGTATTAAATGTAAACCCGCCATCATCTCCTTGTGGTGGGATTTGAGCAATTGAATATAGTGCAAGCCATCCGAGTAATATCCCTACTAATCCTCCAATAGAACTTAGTACAATTGATTCAGATACAAATTGCAATAATATATCTTTTCTTTTAGCTCCAAGGCTTTTTCTAATACCAATTTCTCTAGTTCTTTCTGTCACAGATACTAGCATAATATTCATTACTCCAATTCCACCTACTACTAAAGAAATTCCTGCTATGGCTGCTAAAAATATGGTTATCCCCTGTGTTACTGATTGAAAAGTGTCTAATATGTCTTGTTGGTTTAGGATTTGAAAATCATCTTCATCATCAGAGCCAATTTTATGATTGAATCTAAGTATACTTGTTGATTCAAGGAGTGCTTTATTGACACTTTCTGAATTAATTGCTTCT
>CAZMBU010000198.1:0-2282 GCA_964564565.1 uncultured Dehalococcoidia bacterium
AATTTAATTTTGTTAAAAAGAAAAAATTTTTTTTTTTAATATTTATTATATTTAAAAAAATATTCGGGCAACTTAAAATTTTTTTACCTCTTGCAAAAGCTTCGTACCCTAAAGTTGAACTTTCAAAAACAACTATAGTTGATATTAAAAGAAGCTTAAACTCGCTTTTGGAGGATCAATTAAAAACTGTTATGGTTGCATCTACTAAAGAGGAATTTGCTTTCAAGGTCATAGATCCTGCATATGCACCCGATAAAAAATTCGCACCATATAGAGCATTAATTATGGTAGTTTCCACTGCATTATCAGGCATATTAAGTCTCATTATAATTTTTATTAAGCTTATGCTAGCAAGACAAAAGAGCCAATTTTTCAGTAATTAGTTCTTATGAAATGGATAATAACAGGAGGCTGTGGTTTTATAGGTAAAAACCTAGTCAAAAGGCTTTTAAAGGATGGTTTTCAGGATATAAGGGTAATAGATAACCTTTCAGTTGGCACATCCTATGATCTTGAAAATGATTCAGGGTTCAAACTTCTTGATTTAACAAATGATATTAAGCCAGTCAATGGGCTGGATATTGTTGTAGGTGATATCCTTGACAAGGATATAGCAATCAGCGCTACAGAGGGCGCTAACATTATTATACATTTAGCGGCTAATTGTGGTGTAGAAGCCTCAATAAAAAATCCAATATTTGATTGTGATAATAATATAAATGGCACACTGAATTATCTAGAAGCAGCTAGATTAAATAATATTAGTCGTTTTGTTTTTGCATCCAGTGGTGCACCAGCAGGTAATATTGATCCACCGATTCATGAAGAAATTGTACCTAAACCAATATCACCATATGGAGCTAGCAAATTGGCTTGCGAGGGGTATTGTTCTGCTTATAAGCACAGTTTTGGCCTTGATACAGTTGTTCTTAGATTTAGCAATGTTTATGGCCCTTTATCCCGACATAAAAATAGTGTAGTTGCTAAATTCATTAGGGAGATACTAGAAGAAAAAAGTTTAGAAACATATGGCGATGGCAATCAAACGAGAGATTTTATTTTTGTAGAAGATCTGGTAAATGCGATAATGCTTGCAAGCCAGAAGACAAAGATAGGTGGTGAGGTTTTTCAAATTGCAACTAATAAAGAAACTACAATTAATGATATTATTGAGATGCTACAGTCAATTTTCACTGAAAAACAAGCAATTGATATAACAGTAAATAGAGGAAAAACTAGACTTGGAGATATGAAAAGAAACTACTCTGATATTTCAAAAGCAAACAATATTTTAAATTGGAAACCAAGGGTTGATTTAATCGAAGGCCTAAATAAGACAGTTAATTTTTTTATTAAGCCTCAAAAAAATGGATAATTTTTTTTATAACAAGAAAATTTTAGTAACTGGAGCTTGTGGAACAGTAGGTTCTGAAATTATTTCAGTATTAAGCTCCTTAAAAGAAGGAGTATCCAGAGTTATTGGTGTTGATAATAATGAAAACTCTATTTTCTTCTACGATGATTTTTATTCTGAAAATGAGATTATTACATTTCTTCTTGCTGATATCAGAGAATCTGAGGACATGATTCCTTTAATGAAGGATATAGATATAGTTATTCATGCAGCCGCTTATAAACATGTAATGCTTTCTGAAATTTCTCCTAACCAGTTCATTAAAACTAATGTTTATGGTTTGCAGAATATGATTAGGTGTGCGGCAGAGACAGGCGTCAAAACATTCATCAATACTAGTTCAGATAAAGCTGTTAATCCCACAAACATTATGGGAGTCACAAAGCTTTTGGGTGAAAAATTGATTTCAACAGCTAACCAACAGTTCAATTCAACTATTTTTGCCTCTACTCGTTTTGGTAATGTGCTTGGGTCTGCTGGGTCTGTTTTTCCAATTTTCTTAAATCAAATTAAGGAAGGCAAAGCATTAACCTTGACTTCTAAAGAGATGTCACGATTTGTTATGAGTATAAATCAGGCAGCTCAGCTGGTATTAGATTCAGTAACGTTAGCTAATGGAGGAGAAATATTTGTAACTAAAATGCCTGTTATAAATATTTTTGATTTAGCCAAGGCAATGATTAATGAATTTTCAATAAAATATGATAGAACACCAGAAGATTTATATATTTCGGAGATCGGTATAAAGCGAGGTGAAAAAATGTTTGAGGAACTGATGAATCAAGAAGAAACTAGAAGGACAATTGAGCTTAATAATTATTATGTTATTCTTCCATAATATGAATCCTGGAATACATATATTGGCTTG
>CAZMBU010000199.1:0-2275 GCA_964564565.1 uncultured Dehalococcoidia bacterium
TTATGATACCTGACAGGATCATCCTTTTTTAAATAATCTAAATATTCATTACTTGACATTGTAGCTGTAAAATAAATTGGAATTTCCATACCAGGAACAGCATCTTGCTTTACACGCATCTCTGGTAACGCAAAGCTATGGATAACATCTCTAGATGATAAACGAATTTTAACTTTTTTATTTTTAGGTATATGAAGCTGATTCATTGTCACAATATCATCTGCACCATGACCCTGTCTACTTAAACCAATGAAATTTTGAGAACCATCATCTACAGAATCAGCATATGTTTGCCCAAAAATACCATCTTCACCAGGATAATGTATATTCCACTGAAATTGTTGGGCTATAACTCTTATTTCCATATCTGAATCATTAGTATCATTCAATCCATCATATTTTAAGTCTGTAAAGCCAGGTATAGCTAGAGCAAACAACAGAAACATTTCAAATGTTACAACCCCTCCTTCAGCGTATTTTGAGAATTTACCTTTCATTCCATGGTAGGATGCCTTAGGATTATTAGAACTAGAGAATTTAACTAAAACATAAACTAAAAATATCCCCCAACATACAAATAAAATCAGCATTAAAATATGTAACCAACCATTTAAAACATCTGTTTTATAGCCATATAAAGATGCATCTTTTGGAAAATCAAGAAAAGCGTCACTGAATTTTTGCCCTATCCAATCTATCATTTATTACTCCTTTAATTTCAATAGTTTTAGTTCTTTTTATTAATAATTATTTTCCCCAATACAATCTATCAATCACTTTATCTAATACTTTTCTATAACTAATATTAATACTATAGATATCATTTGTTTCTTCAATATCCGAATCAATTTCATTGAAATAATACTCATAGCCTCTACTAATATTAACTCCAAATCCACCACCACCCTCTAAACCAAAAAGAATATTAATACCAGGAGCATATAAAATAGATTTAGAATTAGGTGTTTCTCCTTGATCTTCCCACTCTGATCTTCCTGCATGTACTATAGTAAATGTTAAACCTACTGAAGAAACCGATAATTTTCCCCATTTGATCTTCTGAAATGGCAAAGAGCTAGACATTGCCAATAAAGATAATTGGTATCGTTTTGATGGAGTAAAGCCATATTTACTATCATTTAAAGGAAAACTGAATGCAAAAGTTCCTCCCCAAAAAACAGGATATTTCATTCGCTTCTTAAAAAATTGAAGTTCCAAATTCATTTTATAAGCTCCATCACTTAAATAAAAATGTCTATGGGGTGTATATCTGGGTTCAGTTTCTATAAGCCCGTCATGGTCATTCTTTTTCCAAGGGGATTCAGTAATAACGTTTGAAGAAGGAATATCAAAACCTAAACCAAGAAAAAGCCTATTACCAGGGCCTTTGCCTTGATTAAATAACAAGTATCTAAAATTAATTCTAGAATCACCTAATAATCCCCCAAAAGCCATTTGTTTTTCCCCATCAAAAAAATCAGTTGAGCTACATTCAGTTCTATGATGAACAGTTAAAGAATTTCCATTGATATCTACAGGGCCTTCCCATTCCATACACCTTTCACTAATCAGCTGCGATACTGTAACATTCCAATAATCATTCAGTCCAATGGTAAACCCTAACTTAATTGTCTTATTCTTAAATAATCCTGAATGGTCAAAATCTTCTAATTCGTTAGTCCCTGGCTTATATGATTCAACCTGTTCATGCCACCAATCAAAATACTGGTAACCAAAATCTCCAAACACCATAACTTCACCTACTCCTAAACCTATCCCTGTATCTGAGCCACCAACTGGTAGCGATGGATTTGCTCACATCGCTCACTGAGGGTATAAGAATCCAAAAAATAGAACTATCAATACCAAATTTTTTATTTTTCTCATTTATTTTTTCCTTATTTTATATCCTGAATCAATTTAAACATTCTTATATTTTTTTATAAATTTTTGTCCATATAATACTAAAATGATTAAACTTATAATACTAAGTACTAAATAAGATAAATAAGTAAAGTCAGCATAATAGTCCCACATCACATAAGACCATCCTGCCATATATACCATAAGTAAACTAGAAATACTTACAAAAATAATATGAAACATGCGCAGTGACATCTAATTAATGTCCCTCTCCATGATGATGTCCTTCATCTGAATGTCCATGAGATACATTTTCATATGCACCATTACCATATCCTACATTATTTGTATGCCAAAATAAAGGCATAAAAAGTAGAACAAAAAAGAATATAACAGTTAAAATAAGTGTTCT
>CAZMBU010000200.1:0-2262 GCA_964564565.1 uncultured Dehalococcoidia bacterium
TAACTCCTTCAGAATCAAATGTTGATGTTGATTGTCCAAAAGTTATTATGGCTGTATATACTTTTTCAGAATTCAATGAAAATACAGAAAATTTAGTTGCTCGATTTAAAAATAATAATAAAACTCCAGTTGCCAATGGATCTAGCGTCCCACCATGACCAACTTTAGATAAATTAAATTTTTTTTTAATTACGCTGACAACCTTGGATGAAGTTAAAGACAAGGGCTTATCAATTGCAATAATACCATTATGCATTCTAATTATTTATCGAATCTAATAATTTAGATACATCTAAAACATTTTTCGGGGTCGAATCAATCTGAAATGATAACTTTCCAAATCTAATGTTTTTGATAGCTAATTGTAATAATTTACGCACATAACCTTCACTAGATTTCAAACCTTTATAAACTGAATTAACTTCGTTGTCATCACAAAGCAAACTAACATAAACTTTTATTACACTAAAATCTTTAGAAGATTTAATTTTTTGAATTGTAACCATCGTATTAACTCTTGGATCACTAATTTCATTTTCAATAATGTTAGATAATTCTTGTTTGATAAGAGAATTAACTTTTAAAAATCTTAGATCATCCATTTATTAACCACATTTTAAATATAAAACTGAATGAGGTCACCAACTTTAAATTGCTGAAATTCATCTATTCCTATCCCTCCTTCCTGACCTGAAACCAATTCTTTCACATCATCTTTATAATGTTTCAAAGAATTAACTTTACCAAAAAACACTTCTTTGCCATTCCTAGTAATACTTAATTTATTATTTGGATTAACTTTTCCTTCTTGCATCAATACTCCGGCAACTAAAATATTGTTAGAAGGGAAAACAGCTTTAATTTCAGCTAATCCCTGTTTTACTAATTCTTCTTCTTTTACATCTGATTCTTTAATTTTTAATTCGACAGCATCAATTAATTCATAAATAATACTGTAAATTTGTACATCGATTGATTCTTGCTTACTCGTTTCAATAGCACCTTTTTCTACTTTTACATTAAATCCATAAATTACAGATTGAGATGCAACCGCTAAAGAAATATCGTTTTCATTTATATTCCCAACTCCGTGATGAATCAATGCAATATCAATCCCATCTTTATTGAAAGCATTTAAGGATTCAACCAATGCATCTAAACTACCTTGTAAATCTGCTTTAAGAATAATATTTATAGTTTGTATGCTTTTTTGTTCAGCTGATGCATGAGTTAAATCAATATTCTGATAATTAAAATTGTTTTCAAGTTTCTTTCTTTCAGCTAAAAGAGTTTTAGCTTCTTTTTCATTATTAACTTGTTGCAATATTTCACCTGCAAAAGGTAATGATTCAAATCCTAATACATCTATAGGGGTTGCAGGGGTTGAAGATCTTACTTGCTGACCATTATCGTTGATTAAAGCTCTAACTTTACCCTTAGTAGTATCTAATACAAAACGGTCTCCAACTTTTAAAATCCCTTCCTGAATTAATACTTTTACTAATATACCTTGTTTATCATCTACAGTAGATTCCAATACTACTGCTCTTACTGGAAGTTTTGTATTAGTTTTAAACTCACTAACCTCTGCAACCAAAAGAATATAATCCAACAATTCCGGAACACCTTCTCCTGTTGGAGAAGAAACAGGAACACAGATTAAATCCCCTCCCCATTCCTCTATTAACATATCTCTTTCAGCTAACTGACTTTTTACTTTTTCTATATCAGCACCTGGCAAATCAATTTTACTAATAACTATTATCATAGGAACATCTGCAGCCTGAGCATGTTTTATAGATTCTTCTGTCTGAGGCATAATCCCGTCATCCGCTGCAATAATTATTATAGCTATATCAGTAACTTTTGCCCCTCTTGATCTTAAAGTAGAAAAAGCTTCATGTCCCGGGGTATCTAGAAATGTGATAAAAGAATCTTTATATTTCAATTTATATGCACTTAATTTTTGAGTTATACCTCCAAATTCAGACTCTGCAACTGCTGTTTGCCTAATCTTATCTAATAAGGTAGTTTTCCCATGATCTACATGCCCTAAAATTGTAACAACTGGCGGTTTAATCTCATCGCCTTGAGTTTCTGATTTTAATGATTGCGTCTCTTCGCTATAATCTTTGATTTCCAAAGGAATGAAACCAAAACTTTTTGAAATTAAAGATGCTAATTCGTATTCTATCTTCTGATTAATTGAAAGCATATAACCTGCTCTCATTAATTGCTTAATAACATCAACTGAATCAAGAT
>CAZMBU010000201.1:0-2245 GCA_964564565.1 uncultured Dehalococcoidia bacterium
TAAATTTAACATTTTAAAATCTCCATTTATACCATGAGTTGTATTGACTACCAAAAGATTATCTATCGATGAAAATAAGGGATTACTGCATTCTTGACTGATAATTATTTCCGAGATTTTATTTTTCTTAACCACAATGTATGTATGATTTGTATCGATCTCTTCTTTAACATCAAAATTGTGATATTTAAGATGATTAATAAAATCAGCTAAAATTGAATTGAAAATCTCCTTCCGCTTCTCTTCAGTGATTGCTTTCGGATAATTTTCAACCAGTATCTTTGCAGGACTTCCAGCAGCCAAAACATTTGATGGCAAATTTTTTGAAACCAAAGAATTTGCGCCAATCACCACTTCATCTCCAATTTTAACACCGGGCATAATAAATACTCTCCAAGGTAACCAAACTCTATTTCCCATCGTAATTGGAGCGAAGATTACAGGAAATCCATCAAGTTGCGATAACCATGATCCATGAGTAAATAATAAACAATGACCTCCTATACCTGTATCATCCCCCAATATGATTGGTTTGGTAGGATTAATAAATGAATATTCCATTATTATAACCCTTTTACCTATTTTTAACATCGATTCAGGAGTTTTTATTCCTCCTACAATAACATTTTCATTAATTCTAGAATCATCGCCAATAAATATTTTTTCTGTGTCTAACATTGATAATGAACCAATAGTAACATATTTTCCGATGTTAATAATATCTGCCCGAACAACAGTAACAAAACCGAAAGATGAATTATCGCCAATTTCTACACTGCGCCCTATTATCACACTACCGAAACTAAATGACACATTTTTACCTATCTTGTAACCTTTGTATCTATATATTATTTTCTTAAAAAATGATGGCATAAATCCAATTAGTATTATTTCTTTAACAGGTATTTTACTTTTCTTCTTTATTAACATTGTTATTATATTAAAATAATTTGGGAATACTATTAATCTTGTTAATTGTACTTTCATAATCCATTCCAATGATATCTAAATACCATTTTAAGGAATTATATCTTGGTTTATTTTCCTCATAAATTAAATCTATAGCTTGATCTCGGGTTAACATCCTTTCGCGAATCTGATTACTTCGAAATGTATCATTCTCACTGAAGCCAGCAACCAGTGTATAAATATAATTGTAAAAACCAGCTGTACCATCACCAATGCGCCATGTTGAATTTGTATCAACTGCCATCTCCCATTCATAATTATTTATTATTGTTTCTTGGACGGTATTTTCATCCCAATTTATATAATCAAATAATTGAAAATAGCCTTGTCTATTAATAACATATCGTGATGCGAAGGAGCCTATAGTATCAATTAATGACTTATTAATGTAACTTGGGCATCGAAAAAAGTTGAATAGGAAATAAGAGGCTAACTTTACTTTACCAATTGAATTTATAGTATCTATTCTATCTTTATTAAAATTGGGTTTTATACCACAAAATCCAGTTTTAAAATCTGTATTCTCTAGTGGATTTGAGCCCCACATATTTATTTTAATATCATTCCTTTTGCTAATCAAATTAGTATAGAAAAAAAAGTATTTATCGCCTGCCATAAATAATGGTACCATACCTAAAGCAGGGTTTTTTAGCCATGCTGTAATATTTTTCTTAATATTTTTTCGTTTCCAATGAATATCAGCTGCAACAATTATATTTTCGACACCCAGTTTACCACAAATCCTAGCAATATTCCTTCGTGCTAAGTCTGTAACCATTCCCCAATCATATGTAAATGTAATAGGATTTAATCCAAGGTCATTTTTTACTACATGTAAAACATACGTACTGTCTCTACCACCGCTAAACGGTAATAATACATCTGGCAAACCATTCGAGCGTCTATACGGCTCTATCAATTTTATTAGTTTATCAATGGATTTAGTTTGGGTCTTTTTTTTATAATTATGGCAGTAATTACATATACCTGCTTCATCATAATGAATAAATGGAAATGTCTCAGGTAAAACACATTGGTTGCATCGTTTTAATTCTTTAATAGCATCTATCGGATATTCTAATAATTCCTTCTCCTTTTCAGCTTTAGGATTAAGGTGGATATAGTTCAGATCCATAACAACAGATAGTTGCTTGTCATTTGGATTTATATTATACTGATTGATATTCAGGGAAGTATTATTTATTGATTCAAGTTTCACACCTGTTTGATGTGCATATGAAAATGGCGAACACGACACATCATTTAAATCAACCGT
>CAZMBU010000202.1:0-2224 GCA_964564565.1 uncultured Dehalococcoidia bacterium
CATTGTCTCTATGTTTTTGAAATGCTTCAAATATTTTCTTAGCTTCTATCATTTGCTTCTCCAATTTTTCAATTATTATTTTTTATTTAATTCTTTTCTTAAATCATTAATTGTCTGTATTATTGTACGTGTATGATAATTTTCTCTTAGTCCCATAGGTAAGTTTTCAATTTCCGGATTTATTTTTATAGCAACAAATACTGGTCCTTCTGTATTCATGATTTCTTCCATACTTGTTGTTAGTTTTTCCAGGTCAGTGAAATTATAGGTTGAAGGGTAGCCAGCTGCAGATGCCATTTGGGCATAATTAATATCTTCACCATTAGGTACTGGTTGCCCGCCAGTTGTTGCATAACATCCATTATCTAACAGGAAATGTACAAAATTTTTGGGTCTTTTTCCTGCAATTGAAGCTAATACTCCCAAATTCATTAAAAGAGCTCCTTCAGTATCGAAATGAACAACTTTTTCATTTTCAAGACCAAGTGCTAGTCCGAAAACAGCAGATGTACTTTGTCCCATAGCACCACCTAAAGATATATCTCTATTTGGGTTTGTAGTTATATCATTCCAATGATGTCCGGATGTCCCTTGAACTGCAACAATTGCATTGTCTCTATGTTTTTGAAATGCTTCAAATACTTTTTTAGCTTCTATCATTTGTTTTGATTTTTTTTTGATTAATTATGTTATCTATTCCAACCGTGATACTCATCTCCAATCAAAACTACTACAGGTTTTTTAGTGGCAACAGATTCTTCATAAGCTTCAGAAATTCTTGGGCCATCATCATTTTGTTCAACAAGATAATAATTAAGTCTGAACGCATTTAAAAATGGTTCTGTATAAGTAGCTGCTGAGTCTGGAGTTTTTCCTTTTCTAGTCCATCCCCTGTATCCTACGATCATAAGTAAAGGAAATCCAGTATCTATAGCCATACCTCTTATTGAATCTCCAGATTCGAGCATTCCAGTGTTTTGTATTAATACTACTGGAATTTTGCCAGCCACATTTAAACCTAAAGCAATTGACATAGATTCTCCCTCCCGGGATACTGGAATAACATCTAACCAGTCTTGTTCTTCCATTAGTTCATAAAGATAGTTTGTTTCACTATCGGGGATAGTAATAATGTGTGTTACCCCTATTTTCTTAAATTCTTCTAAAAGAGTTTCAGGTCTTAAAATTGCTGGTTGTTCATTCATATTTTCACCTCGTAAATAATATCTAATATGACAATAATTCTGTCAAGCATTTCTTTATAATTTGTTGGATATTTGTTCATAATGCATATGGTACACTTTTTAGTATGTTATTTAATTGATTTTGATAAAAATTAATTGGAGGAGTTTTTGGCAATGATGAAGACAGGTATTGTAGGTTGTGGTGCTGTGAGCCAAGGATTGCTCAAAGCTAGTGAATCTGGTTTATTGACTCTTCCTATTTCTGGAATAACGAGTAGATCAAAAGTAAAAGCTCAAAAGTTTTTATCCACTCTTAAGAAATCACCAAAATATTATACCCGTGAAGAATTAATTGCTAAATCTGATTTAATAGTCGAAGCTGCAGGCGGCGATATTGTGCCTGAACTTGCACGTGAAACATTTGAATCCGGGAAAGACCTTATGGTTATTAGTATAGGAGCTCTTATAGATTATCCTGATATTATTGAACTTGCTAAGCAACATGGATGTAAACTTTACGCTCCTTCAGGTGCTATAGCTGGATTAGATGGTATTAAATCTGCTTCTATTGGCAGACTTGATAAAGTTACTATGATTACTAGAAAACCATTAATAGCTTTAGAAGGATCTCCGTATTTAGTTGAAAGAGGAATCAGTGTTCTTGAATTTACTGAGGAAAAAGAGATTTTTTATGGGACAGCCAGAGAAGCGTGTCGAGGATTCCCTGCAAATGTTAATGTATCTGCAGCTGTAAGTTTTGCCGGGATAGGTCCGGATAAAACTCAAATTCGCATTATTGCAGTCCCTGATCTTGAACGAAATTGTCATGATATAGAAGTAGAAGGTGAATTTGGACGATTAGCAATACATATAGAGAATATTCCAACAGAAAATCCGCGTACTGGAAGATTGACAGTAATGTCAATTATTAGAACTTTGGAAGGTATTATAGACCCTTTGCAGATCGGGACTTAATAATATAAATATTTTAAATTGTCATAATTCCGTTAATTATAGTTATAGCTTGCCCAGATATATTG
>CAZMBU010000203.1:0-2214 GCA_964564565.1 uncultured Dehalococcoidia bacterium
TATCCTTACACCATTTAATAACGACCTTACACTTAATCAAAATCTATACAACGAATTGGCAAAAAATCTTTTAGAAAACGGTTGCTCAGGATTAGCACCTTTTGGAACAACTGGTGAAGCACTTTCTGTTGGTAATCAGGAAAGAATGATTGCACTAGAGAGATTAATTGAAAGTGGGATAGATCCGAATGTTCTTATTCCAGGAACCGGGTTATGTAATTTGCCAGACACAATTTTATTAAGTCAGCATGCTATGAACCTTGGATGCCATGGTGTAATGACTCTTCCTCCATTTTATATAAAAGATATGAATGACCAAGGTTTATTTGAACATTTTGAAAAACTAATTGAAGGAATAAATCACCCTAAATTAAAAATTTATTTATATCATATACCTCAGGTTTCAGGTGTCGGTTTATCAATAGACCTTGTATCAAAATTAAAAGCAGCATACCCTGATATCATAACAGGTATAAAAGATAGCTCGGGAGTTTGGGAAAATACTGAAGCTTTATTAAATATTAAAGATTTAATTGTTTATCCTGGAGCAGAATTACCTGTAATTGAAGCAATTAAATTAGGTGCCCCCGGATGTATTTCTGCAACAGCAAATATTAACAGTAATAATATTGGTAAAGTAATCCAACTCTGTCATTCAGGTAATTGGGATGAAGCAAAAAAATTACATACAAAAGTAAAAAAAATCCGATTATTATTTCAAGATTATGCTCCAATTCCGGCACAAAAAGCTATTTTGGCAATGCAAACTAAGAATAATTTGTGGAATAACCTGCGTCCTCCACTTCAAGGTATATCTTCAGAAAAAGCAAATGCTCTGGCAACTACTCTTATAAATGATTTTGAATTTTCAATTTAAAAATTGAAAGGATAACGAATTTTCAAAGATCTCTCTGCCGGTGAATACCATCCCTGAGATGCATGATCTGAAGTATGTAAATAGCATTTAACTTCAACAACATCTGATCCTTTCGTGAAAGTGAAAAGCCTGCTCATTGGCATACAAGTATTTCCGTGATATTTTGTTAAAGCAGATATGTTAGCAAAATTCACTCCAAAACGTGATTCAATATGGCTACGTCCATTTACCACATCATCAGGATGTGTATGAGTATGTGCCCCAAGCCATAAATCCATTGCAGGCTGA
The DNA here is from genome assembly GCA_964564565.1 of uncultured Dehalococcoidia bacterium. Taxonomy (GTDB): domain Bacteria; phylum Chloroflexota; class Dehalococcoidia; order Lucifugimonadales. The sequence continues at coordinate 1,166 of CAZMBU010000203.1, forward strand.
TTTAAATCCAAATAAGATTCTATTCTTCCTGAATCTGGTATATTTCCTACAAAATAAATAAATGAAGCACCTTGAGGGGCTCCGTCTTCAAACCTACCATGATACCCTCCATCGCATCCTTCGTTTAATCCGGTAGCTACAGTTGTTTCTTTTATCATATGATGAGCAGAGGTGATTACAATTCTATCTTTATTTTCTTTAATCTTTTTTTTCCACCAGGAAAAAGTTTCTTCACTTATTGCCCCTGCTGGATAACCTCCTCTCTTACCTTCACCTCTGCCAATAGGTTTTGGAAGATCATTGCGATCAGCTAGCATCAAAAAAGTTATATTTCCAACATCAAAAGAATAATGTTCCCATGTACCTTCTACTTTAAATGGCCGCTTTAAATTATCCACACCTGAAAATTTTGTGTTTTCGCCAGTAGGATCAAGCCATTTTCTAAACCACCACTGTACTGGATTATCTCCATGCCTGGTAGCATCATGATTTCCTATCACATCATAAAAATGTTCCCTAGGATGTTTTTTTGAAGCAGAATATTGTTCTACAACAAGTTTGCCTTCTTCGTCATCTGGAGGAAATTGAGATCCGGTAAAATCACCCAAATTTACACAAATATCCCAATCGAACGATGCCCCACCATCATCTCCTCCATTTTCAGAATGAATGATAGCCTCAGATAAACTTTTTCTTCCATATTGAATATCGGTACCTACATGAGCATCTGAAATTGCCCATAGTCTAAATTTGTCTCCAGAAAACATAATTATAACCTCTTATTATTCTGATCAATATTTAAAGCAATAATAAAGCTAACAAATCCCATTGTTAATAATATAGATACAATTTTTAACATAGAATTATAACTACTCCATTCCCAAATTTGTGCCCCTAGAATTGGTGCCAAAGCACTGCCCCCAATAAATCCAACTGCCATTGCACCACTTACAGAGCCAAATCTTTCATACCCTATAATATTAGCAGTCACAACGGCTCGGGTAATGCTGGTCATCCCAGCCCCGGATCCTTGGAAAATAACAAAAAGA
>CAZMBU010000204.1:0-2204 GCA_964564565.1 uncultured Dehalococcoidia bacterium
TTATGTACAAGCTTAGATATCAATTTGAGATCATTTATTGATCCAACAATATTAGAACAATGAGTAACTGCAACTATTTTAGTCTTATGGGATAAAAGAAGTTTTAAATCTTCAATTTCAATCTCGGCGCTTTCTGGATTCATTTTCCACTCTTTTATAATGACTCCATGTGCCTCCAATCTCCTCCAGGCACCAATATTAGCTTCATGATCCTGATTAGTTACTATGATTTCATCCCCAGGTTTTAAAAAATGTTTTATTGCATTTGATAAGACATATATGTTCATTGTTGTTGAACTCCCTATAATAATTTCATCTTTATTTGCATTAATCATTTCTGCAAATAACTCAGTAGATTTGTCCATATTTTTACCTGCAATTTCCGATGTATCAAACTCTGCATAGGGTTGGACTTTTGTGGAAGTCATAAAATTATTAAGATGTTTAATCACATTGTGTGGAACATAGCTTCCACCAGCGTTTTCAAGAAAAACCCATTTGGAGCTTAAAGAATCCTTAAATGCTGGAAATTGAGCTTTTACGAAGTCCAAGTCCAATGAAATATTTTTAATCAACATTAATTTTTTATTTAATTCTTTATGACTATTAATATTTAATTTAAAAGTAAAGAGCAATGAACAAAGAAAAAAACTTTAGTAAAGAAGAATGGTCTAATAGATTGAATTTATCTGCTTGTTATCATTTAGCTGATCATTTTCAAATGAGTGATATAATTTGGAATCATATAACTGCAAAAACATCTTCAGCTAAAGATACTTTTTTAATTAATAAATTTGGATTAAGGTATGATGAAATAACTGCATCCAACCTTTTGGAGATAGATCAGGGTGGAAAAGTTGTAAGGGGTGATGGGATGATTAATGAAACAGGCTATATTATTCATGGCGCTATTCATCAAAATAGAGAAGATATTAAATGTGTTATGCATACACACTCAAGAGCAGGGCTGGCCATTTCGTGTTTAAAAGATGGGCTACAGCCTATAATTCAAGATGCGGCTGTATTCCATAACAGAGTCAGCTACCATGATTGGCAGGGTATGTCGACTGAATTTGAAGAATGTGAAAGTTTAGCTAAAAGCCTTGGCACCAATAAAGTAATGATCTTACGCAATCACGGATTATTAACTTGTGGTGAGACAATAGGAGAAGCGTTCATGCTGATGTATTATTTGGACAGAGCTTGTAAAAATCAAATGGACACTTTTTCAATAGGCCAAAATTTAATTGAGCCCTCTGATAATATAATGGAATATGCAGCTGGTCAGTATGATGACCCTCGATTTCAATTAGGGAAACATGAATGGCCAGCACTTTTGCGATTGCTTGATAAAAAAAATAGTATCTATAATAGCTAATTATGGATTTAACTAAAGATTCAGTCTTTTCTGAAAAAAGTAAGTTACAATACCCATCAATGATTTTTCTTGATGGCAAATATCAAGAGTCAACTTCAGGAAAAACTTTTGAAAATATATCTCCTATTAATGGGAGAACTATTAATCAGGTAGTTTTCTCTCAAAAAGAAGATGTTGATAGAGCTGTTATTGTAGCAAGAAATGTATTTGAAAAAGGAAGTTGGTCAAAAACTGATCCAAGCCATAGAAAAAAAGTACTATTAAAATTTGCTGACCTATTGGAAAAAAATCAAATGGAACTCGCATTGCTTGATACAATTGATATGGGAAAAACTATCAATGATACATTTTAATGCCGATATCCCGGCTTCTGTAGACAACATTAGATGGTATGCAGAAATAATTGATAAAATTTATGATGATATAGCCCCAACCCCAGATAATTTTATTGGTATGATAACAAAAGAACCAATTGGTGTAGTGGGCGCCATTGTTCCGTGGAATTATCCATTATGGATGGCCATTTGGAAATTAGGTCCTTCCATTATAACTGGAAATTCCGTAATTTTAAAACCAGCAGAACAATCTCCTATGAGTGCTATCCGTGTTGGAGAATTATTGATGGAAGCAGGATTACCTGAGGGCGTATTTACTGTTTTGCCCGGAGATGGTCCTATTACAGGTAAATCGATGTGTCTTCACAATAATATAGATTGTATAGCCTTCACAGGTTCAGGAGAGGTTGGAAAATTAATTTTACAATATTCTGGACAATCAAATATGAAACGCGTTCAGTTAGAATGTGGAGGCAAATCACCCAATATTG